>CAZIUY010000115.1:0-2037 GCA_964542625.1 uncultured Muribaculaceae bacterium
TCCCTGACTGACATCTATTATTCTTAAATCTTTATTTTTATTTAAAAGGTCTCTAGCAATTGTTTTTTCATCAGTTAATCCATTATATATAAATATAGACCCTTTAGAATAATCTTCTAATTGTTTATTAGTTAAAGTATATTCTTCTATATTAGTCCCTGCTGGATAAATAGATGAAACACGTGAATTATATCCATATAAATAATCTGTTACATATTCTATAGGATATACACTCGTATAAATATCGACATCTTCTAAATCATCTCTCTTAAAACAACCTGTCATTAAAATAACTATTATAAAAAGAAATAAAAACTTTTTAAATGTCTTCATTACAATCACCTATTCTAAATTCTACTATAAAATATATCTTTTGTAAAATAAAACTTTATGATACAATATTTACGTACTGTGAGGTGAAATGATGAAATTTTTAGAAAAATATGGAATATATATTAAAGATAAAAATCTTCTTAAGACAGCCTTGACTCATACGTCTTATTCTAATGAACATAATTGTGATAATTATGAAAGATTAGAATTTTTAGGAGATGCTGTCTTAGAATTAATTACGAGTGAATATTTCTATAATAATAAAAATATGACTGAAGGAGAAATGACGAAGATTCGTTCCCGTTATGTATGTGAACACGCTAATTATGAATACGCTAAAAAAGTTGGAATGATACCATATATTAGAGTAGGAAATGGTCAGATACATGATGTTAACGAAACTATAGTCGCGGATGTCTTCGAATCTGTCTTAGGAGTAGTATTCTTAGAAAATGGGTATGAAGTATCTAAAAAGTATATTCTCGAGGTCATAACTCCTTTTATAGAAGGTAATTATGTCTTTTATTCAGATTATAAGTCCGCGTTCCAAGAGATGGTACAGACGAATAAACAATCTGTCGTATATAGAGAAGTTATGGAAACTGGTCCTTCTCACGATAAGACATATACATATGAAGTCTTAGTCGATGATATCGTATATGGCGTAGGAGTAGGTAAAAGTAAAAAGCAAGCTGAACAAAATGCGGCTAAAGATGCATACACAAAGAGAGTAAAAAAGTCAAAGAGGAGTTGATTATATGCAACTTAAGAATATAAAGATTAGTGGCTTTAAATCGTTCGCGGATAAGGTAGATATCGAGATTCATGATGGTATTACAGGTATAGTTGGACCAAATGGCTCAGGGAAATCTAATATAGTAGATGCTGTCAAATGGGTATTAGGAGAACAATCTATAAAAGTATTACGTGGTTCTAAAGAAATGAGCGATGTCATATTTCAAGGAAGTGCTTCTAGGAAACCTCTAGGACGAGCTAGTGTCACTTTAGTATTCGATAATAGAGATCACTATTTAAATAGTGATTTAGGTGATATCGAAATAAAACGAGTAGTTTATCAAAGTGGAGAAAATGAATACTTTCTAAATAATTCTAAAGTTAGACTCAAAGATATAACTGATTTATTTTTAGATTCCGGAGCGGGAAAAGAAGCATTTTCGATCATAAGCCAAGGTAAGATTGGTGAAATTTTAAATGGAAAACCAGAAGAACGTAGGAGTATCATCGAAGAAGCCGCGGGAGTCTTAAAGTATAAAAAAAGAAAAGTGGAAAGTCTTAAAAAGTTAGAGAAGACTAATGATAATCTTTCTAAGATAGATTTAATTATAAATGAATTATCTACGACATTAGAACCATTAGAAAAAGACGCTAAGAAGGCTCGTATTTACCAAGAAAAACAAAAAGAATTAGGTTGTATCGAGGTCTCCTTACTCGTCGAAGATATTACTAAAATAAATGATGAATATAAGAGTAAAACTGAGAGTTCTAATAAACTTCGTGAAGAAATAGAAGAATTAGACTCTTTAGCATCTTCTAAAGATGCTAAAGAAGAAACTTTAAAATTAGAATTATTAAAATTAGAAAATGATATTAATGTAAATAGTCAGAATATTCTTAAAGTAACAGAAGAATTATCTCACTTAGATGCTGAAAAACAATTATTAATAGAACGCAAGAAATATGAAG
>CAZIUY010000115.1:2047-2827 GCA_964542625.1 uncultured Muribaculaceae bacterium
AAAGTAATATCCTCAATTTAAAAGAAGAAATTAAAGTAAATGAAACTAACTTAAATACTCTAGTGAGTGAAATAAATACATTAGATGAAAGTATTAAAGAGTATACTAATAAGCGTAATAATATATCTTTAGATATAGAAAGAATTAATCATAATAAATCTACTTTAGAAAGTGATATTTCTATTAAATCGAGAAATTTAGTAGAAATTAAAAATAAAATAGATGTTATGAACTCTAACTTAGAAAATGATTCCCTCTTACCTACTTCGATAAAACAAGTCTTAAATAATCCAAGATTAAAAGGTATTCATGGTACATTAGGTAACTTATTAGATGTAAGTAGTGAATATACCCTAGCTATAACTTTAGTATTAGGTGCTATGCAAAATGTCATCGTCGTCGATAATGAAGATAATGCTAAGAGTGCTATCAACTATTTAAAAGATAATAAACTAGGTAGAGCTACATTCTTTCCTATCAATATCATCAAACCTAAATATATCGATAGTGATACTCTTAAAATTGCTAAAAATACACCTGGGTTTATCGATATAGCATCTAACTTAGTTGGTTATAAAGAACTTTATAAAGATATCGTATCTAATCAATTAGGTAATGTCTTAGTAGTAAAAGATATGGATACATTAACTAAATTAGGATCTTTAATAAAATATAAATATCGAATAGTATCTTTAGATGGAGAAATACTCCATACAGGAGGTTCTCTAACAGGGGGTACTAATAAGATTAATAAAAATACTTTACAAGAAAAAAGTGATA
>CAZIUY010000116.1:0-2793 GCA_964542625.1 uncultured Muribaculaceae bacterium
ATGTCGTCTTTATGATAGATTTTATTAATATCTTCGATGAAATAATGGATATATTTGCTAGTATAACTGTACCTAAAGTATTAGTCATATCTAAAAGTGATATCATTCCTAGTAGTATTTCTTATGATACTATCAAGAGTTATTTAAGACGGGTATATAAAGTAAGAACAGATATAATATTTACATCATATAAAAGTAAATTAAATAAATTTATTAAGAATCTTTACGACAAGGATGAAGTTTATTTTCTAGGACTTACTAACGTCGGTAAATCGACTATTCTAAATATGTTAATATCAGAGTATCCTAATAAAAATGCTTTACTTACTACTAGTTATGAGCGTAATACTACGAAAGACTTTATAAGAATCCATTTAGGAGATAAAACTTATGTCGATTCACCAGGATTTACTTTAGATACATATGAAGTGGGGGATAGTAAAATTAAAGCAGGAGAAATTAAACCTAAAGTTTATCAAAATAAAGTAGATTCCATATATAAGATAGGTTCTAATTTAGAAATAGGTGTAAGTGGATTAACTAGCATCATATTCTATTTTAATAAAAATTTGTCAATTAAGAGATACTATCAAAAACAAATGCAGGGTATAAGCTTTACGATAGATGCTAATAGTGATGTCGTCATTGCAGGGTTAGGTTTCATTAAATTTACTAATACTGTTACGATTACAGTAGGTCGTGATATCGTTAAATACATGAGTATTAGACCTAGTTTAGTGGGGAATAATAGATGAGTAAAATTAAAGTAATGAGCCCTGTATTAGCCGATAAAATAGCCGCTGGAGAGGTCATCGAACGTACTTCTAGCGTCGTCAAAGAACTCGTCGAAAATTCGATAGACGCTAATGCTAAAGTAATAAAAGTCGAGTTAGAAAATGCTCATGGAGTTATCAAAGTAATAGACGATGGCGATGGTATGGACGAGAATGATAGTAAAAATTGTTTCCTGAGGCACGCGACTAGTAAAATATATAAGAGTGATGACTTGTTCTTTATAAATACACTCGGATTTAGAGGTGAAGCTTTAGCCTCCATCGCGTCCGTTAGTGATGTCGTCTTAGAAAGTTGTGATGGTTCGTCTTCTAGTCTAGTCCATATCAAGGGTGGCGAGGTACTAGAATATAAACCGACTGATGCGAGGAAAGGTACAAAGATAACTGTCTCTAACTTATTTTATAATACTCCTGCTAGATTGAAGTACTTAAAAAGTGAATCTTTTGAGCTCGCCCAAACGAGTAATTTCATCGAAAAATTAGCATTATCACATCCTGAAGTAGCTTTTACTCTCATCAATAATAATAAAGTTCATATTAAGACGACAGGCAGTAATAACTTATTAAAGACGATTCACGAAATATATGGAGCACTTATCTCAGAGAATATGATCGAAATTCATGCAAGTAGTGATGATTATGAAATAAATGGTTATATTTCTAAGCCGATAATCGAGAGGAGTACTAAGAATTTTCTAAATACGATTATAAATGGACGTATTATTAAAAATTATGAGCTAAACAAAGTTATAAATGATGCTTATCATACTTATAAGCCAGAAAACGTATATCCTATAGTAGTCATCAAAATAGATACTGATCCGACTCTAATCGATGTCAATGTTCATCCATCTAAACAAGATATAAAGTTTTCTAAGATGAGTGAGTTAAAAGAACTACTGACTAGTACTATAAGAGAGTCTCTTAAAAGAGAAGTATTAATTCCAAAATCTTCTGATACATCGCTAAAATATTCTGAAGAGACTCTTCTTAGTGAATTACCGAAGACATTATTCATAGAAGAAGATACGACTGATGATATAAAACAATCCATGGATAGTAATCTCTATGATAAACTTAGTGTCCAAATGGATACTGAAGATTTGATTAAAAATAATGAAGAAAAAAAATTACAACTCTATCCAGTGGGTATAGCCTTAGGTACATATATAATCGCCGAAAATCAAGAAGGCGTATACTTGATAGACCAACACGCCGCCGTCGAGAGAATCAACTATGAATTAGTCTTAAAAGGCTTAATAACGACTTCGACAGTCAAGTTATTAATACCACTTTGTTATGAATTTTCTTCTAGTGAAATGTCTGTTATCACATCATACATGAGTCTCTTAGAGCATATGGGCTTTATCATCGAAGAATTTGGAGTAAACACCTTAAAAGTAATCGGACATCCTGCTTGGATTCGCACTAACCTAGAAGATGCAACGATTAGAAGCATCTTCGACTATATCATCGAGAGTAAATCATTCGATCCACTCGTATTTAACGATAACTTAGCCGCGACGATTGCTTGCAAGAAAAGTCTAAAAGGAAACACGAGAATAACTCTCGATATCGCAAGAGATATCTTAGATAATCTAGTTAAGTGTGATAATCCATATAACTGTCCTCATGGAAGACCTACCATCATAAAATTTACTATTTATGAATTAGAAAAAATGTTTAAAAGGGTGATGTAAATGAAGTTAGAAAAACGCGTCATAAATAATTATACGATGGGTGTATATCGAACGGATAAGTTCTCGACTATTCATCTATTGTTCTTGTTCGAAATAGACTATCGAGATAAATTAACATTCAAGCTAGACCTCTTAGAAGAGTATATGATATACTCATTAGAAAAATATAAGACTAGAAAAGAAATAGGTGATAAAGTTGCTTCTCTTTATTCTCCATTCTATACTATTTCTGATACAGTTAAGGGAGATAAAGTACTTATTAAAGTAACATTCGAATGTTATGATCCTAAATTAATTCA
>CAZIUY010000117.1:0-2769 GCA_964542625.1 uncultured Muribaculaceae bacterium
ACTTTCTAAATCACTTCTTAAGTTTTCTTTACTACTAATTAATTCTACATTTTCGATTACTTTAATATCACTTAAATCTTTATTAGTATAAATAGTATCGGGATTATAATTAATTCCTAAACTTTCTAAATATTCTTTTGTCATAGTAATATTTTGATTTTGTGGGTCTTTATTAAAACCAACTATAGTAGATTCATAATATTTTTTTTCACCATATATATGCCATTTAATCGTATCACCTAGTTTATAATTATTATTTTCTGCTAGTTTATATGTTACATACACTCCATCACTTGAATCAATATCAATATAATTTTCATCTTCATCTAAAAATCTTACTAAATCATTAGCGTTCGTAACGAAGATAGTATTAGATTTTCTAATATTTCCATCTAGAACATATTCAATATTTAATGTTTCACTAGAATTATCACCATATTCTATTAATAAATTATTTACTTCATCACTAGATAGATTATCTTTGATGCTTAATTTATATTTAAAATTATATAATTCGCAAAATTGTAAATCGATAAAATGATTCATCGAATTGAGCATTCCTAAAGCACAGACGATCAATAAAGAGCATCCGCTTATTCCTACTATTGCAGTTATTGTTCTAAATTTATTTCTAAATATATCTCTTAAATTCCAAATAGAAGTAAAACTTAGTTTTTTAAATAAGCGTTTAGTCGTCATGTTTAGACTACCTCTTTTAACACTCGGAAGTTCTGTACGAAGGGCCTCTGCAGGGCTCTTGATTAATTCTTTTCTACAAGTTAAATATGTAACAAAAGATATGCAAATAACGATCAGTGCTACTACCAAATAACTCGATGGTACGATTATGGCTTTACTATTTGGTATTTCAAAGTATGTCATTTCCATATTTAAAAATACATTTCCAATAAAGTATCTACCTGCGACTAAGCCCACTAGGGCACCTAATAATGATACCCAAAAACCATAACTAATATAATGACTCATTACTTTAAAGTTAGAAAAACCTAAGGCTTTTAGTGTTCCTATTTGTGTTTTTTCTTTCTTAATTACTCTCGTCATCGTGGTAATTACAGATAGAAGAGCAATCCCTAAGAATAGTCCTGAGAAGATTCCGACAAAAGCATTCCCTTCATTCATTTCTCCTTCATACATTATATATGATGCTGAATCTTCTATTTTAGTTATAGCAATGGTATTATCATTTTTTTCTTCGATAATAGATTTTACAAGATCTACATTTTCTTTGCTATCGACATCGATCATTAAGTAATAAAAAGTATAGTCTTTATAATCAAATTCAGGTATTATTTTAGAAAAATTTTTATTTGTTATATTTAGTCCTCGTTCTTGTGATAAAGAACTTATGACTTGATTTTTAATATAACTTTCGGGGAGTTCATTGATCGATAGATAGACAAAACCTGATTCTTTTCGATTGGGCATTAAAGATGAAGAATCTTTTAAATCATATAAATGATCTGGTACATTGATTAAGGCAACTATTTTCTCTTCTAAAGTGATAGTGTCATACTTGATTGTAATAGTATCTCCAATACTTAAATTATTTTCTTTAGCATAAAATTCATCTAACCACGCTCCTGGAGCGTCAACATCAAACTCTTGACCTTTGACGATATAAAATTTATCGATATTATTACTTTCGATAAAATTTAAAAAATAAGTAATATTTCCTGTATCGTCTGTAGCATTAACTTTTAATAATCTTTCGACATCTTCGATATGTTCTATATTTTTTATTTCTTCTAAATCTTCTTTGGTATAACCACTTTTACCGATGGCATTTAAGTCTTGTAAATTATAATCTCGATAAAATGATACTGATGCATTTTTCATACCAGCTGTGTATGCTTCGATGCCTACATAAACCATGACACCAATTAAAACCATGGCAAATATAGTTAAAAATTGGGATTTGTTGTTCCATATATCTCTAAATAATTTCTTCTTTAACATATTACCACTCTACCTCGTCGATCGATAAAGGTTTATTATTTTGAATATTAGATTCTACTTTACCATTTTTAAGTTTAATTACACGGTCAGCAATTTTAGCAATCAAAGTATTATGAGTAACGATTACTACAGTATTTTCCCCATTATTCGCATCACATTGTTTTTTCAATAGTTTTAAGACTTCTACACCTGTCTTTGAATCTAGTGCTCCAGTTGGTTCGTCACACAAAAGTAATAATGGATCTTTGGCGATTGCCCTAGCAATAGAGACTCTTTGCTCCTCTCCTCCTGATAACTCGCCTGGGAATTTATTTAAGTGCTTTTCTAGTCCAACACTTTTTAAAATGCTTTTAGCGTTCTTTGGTTTCTTTACTATATCATTTACTATTTGGACATTTTCTAAGACTGTCAATGTCGGTAGTATATTATAAAATTGGAAAATAAAACCGACATTTTCAGCTCTATAAGTCGTAAGTTGAGAATCATCGTAATCAGAAATTACTTCATCACCGACGATAATTTGACCACTAGTTACTTTATCCATTCCACCAAGCACATTAAGTAATGTCGATTTACCAGCCCCCGATGGACCTAAAATGACGACGAATTCTCCTTTATTTATGGTGAAATCAACGCCATCTAGAGCATTATATTTTTTTTCTCCTGTTTGATATGTCTTTTTAACATTTTGAAATTTAATAAGTTCTTGCATAATATCATCCTTTTCAATATGAAACTTTTTTCATATTAAATTATATTATATTTAGAAAAATATAGCAATCTTTTTTATAA
>CAZIUY010000118.1:0-2729 GCA_964542625.1 uncultured Muribaculaceae bacterium
TATGATATAATCATATAGAAAGGAGGCATATTCTATGAGTAGGGTAGTAGTAGGAATGAGTGGGGGAGTAGACTCTTCTGTCGCGGCATATCTATTAAAAGAATCAGGCTATGAAGTAGTAGGGCTTTTTATGCGAAACTGGGATTCTATGTTAAATAATGATATCGAAGGAAACCCAAATAATGGTCCAATATGTCCACAAGAACAAGATTATAACGATGCGAAAAAAGTCGCAGACTATTTAGGAATTAAACTATATCGAATAGACTTTATAAAAGAATATTGGGATGAAGTATTTACATATTTTTTAGATGAACTTAAAAAAGGACGCACTCCTAATCCCGATTTAATGTGTAATAAATATATCAAGTTCGATTTATTTAAAAAAGAAGCTAAACGTTTAGGTGCGGACTATATTGCAACAGGTCACTATGCGAGAATGGAAGATAATCATCTCTTAAGAGGGATAGATGATAATAAAGATCAAACATATTTTTTAGCTCAAGTCGATAAAGAAAACTTTTCTGATGTTTTATTCCCAGTCGGTAACTTAACTAAAGAGACTGTCCGTGATATTGCTATAAAGAATAATATACCTACGGCATTGAAAAAAGATTCTACAGGAATATGCTTTATAGGAGAACGAAATTATCAAAAGTTCTTACATAACTACTTAAAACCTAATCCAGGAGAGATAATCGATATCGATACAAAAGAGTGCGTAGGCACTCATACGGGACTCATGAATTATACTATCGGGCAAAGAAGAAATGTCGGTTTATCTGGACAGAAAGACAAACATTATGTAGTAGGTAAAGATATCAAGAAAAATATTCTCTATGTCGCTTTTGGTGAAGATCCAGAGAGTCTCTATAGTGATGCTTGTAGTATTACTAATGTAAATTTACTTGAACATGACATTCCTAAGAATTGTACTGCCAAATTTAGGTATCGTAGCAAGGATATTCCTGTTACTATAAGACAATTAGATAGTGATATTATCGAAGTATCATACCCAACTAGAACCTCGGGAGTTACACCAGGTCAAGCGTGTGTTTTATATGACGGTGATGTCTGCCTCGGTAGTGGTATTATCGATGAGGTCTATAAAGATGGAAAGAGGCTTTGGTACTTATAAGTCTTTTTTCTTTAAAAGTCAAGTTTTTATTGACAATCTAGTGTCTAGTGGAGTAAAATAGAATTGTAAAGTAAAGAAGGTATTTAAGATGAACAAACTAAACGAAATATTACAAGAACTAGGAATATCAAAAGTTAAACTTGCTAAATACTTAGGTGTTTCTAGACAAATGATATATAATTACTTAGAACTAGAAAGTCTTAATAAATGGCCCAAAGAGAAAAAAATCCTTCTATTTAGATTATTAGATATCGAAGATGGTAGTGACAAGACTCTCAATAAAATAAAGATAACATCCGAGTATATTTTGGAAGTAGAAAATAGACTTAATCAAAGTATTAAAGATACTATCGATGACTATGATATATCAGACTTAAAGAAACTAAAAAAAGAAGAACAACAACTATTTAATGATTTAGTATATATCATCAAAGATAAACTTACTGATGATTATAAACATGATGAAAATATTATAGCTCTTACTTATATTTATCATATATTACAGTCTATTGATAATGTCGATGAAGTAAAATACTTTTTAGCATATATTAGTAAAATTACAGGTTTTACCAATCCTAATGAATTTAAGTTTAATGAAGATAAACAGTTTTTATTTGAAGGAATCGTCCATTCCGCTATAGGTCTATACGTCCATGGAGGTGCATCGAAATCTCGAGTCGCAGAAGCACGTGAAAGATTCGTCCAAGAAATAGAAGCTAAAAAAGAAGAAAAATTGACGAGAACACAACAATTAAATACTGCTAAAATACAGGCTCTAAGAGAATTAGGATATACGACTCTAACTACAGATAATGCTAGTGAAGTCTTAGAACGTATGGCAGAAATAGAATTACGTAAAGTATAAGAAGTAGGATAGGGGGGATTACTGAAAATCGATGTTCTAACTTCACCCCACTCTACTTTTCTTTTATTTTCTTAAGGTTAAACATCTAATAAATGATTAAAATACAAGATTAACTGAAGTTAAGATTTCAAACTATAAAATTGTAATTCACTTCCCCTATCCATTAAAAACTCTTTAAAAGAGGGGAGTTATATATAATATACTTAAAAACAGATATTTTAATTAAATAAGATGATAAATTAAATCTTAAATTCATTAAAAAACATTTATTGATTAAAGAATAGAAATATTATATAATGATTACAGAAATTAAAATAGTAGTATTGGATAATTTATTAAGTGGTTAGCATCATTATAATAAAAAAAGAATATTAAAAGTAAAAGAGTTAATCATCTAAACTTAAAAAATATGTAACTTCCCATAATACATATTATGTTAACTTCTAAAAATTTAAAAAACCTGAAGGAGAATTTTGTGATGATAGATTATTTAAAATTAAAAGATAAGAATTATGTCGATGAAATTATGGAAGATATTGAAGACTGTCAAGATGAACGTAGCCTATCTGATATATTAAAAGCTGTTTCTTATAAATTACATTATGGAATAATTTCTAGCGAAGACGCTAATATTATAGTTTCTGCCATTAAAGATAGATTAAAAGTTCTTACTAATAATAGTAGGGGACTTAAAAATGAAGAAAAAGTACTACGTTTCTCCCCTAC
>CAZIUY010000119.1:0-2724 GCA_964542625.1 uncultured Muribaculaceae bacterium
ACTATACGAAGGACACCACATCACTACTACATAGTCACTCATCAATGTATAATAACAATTACATTATATAATATTTATGCCGACTGTGTAAATAATAATTTAAAAATATTATTGTCATCTTTTCTTAGGTATTATATAATTATCATGTATTTATACATTTGCTTGGGTGATGGAATGGTAGACATATTGGTCTCAGAAGCCAATGGGTTTTCACCCGTGCGAGTTCGAATCTCGTCCCAAGCACCATTTAAGAAATATAGTCGAAATTTTCTAAGTTTGTGATTATAAATGAAAGGATATTTTTATGAAAAATTATATACTAACCAAAATTAAAGAGATTATAAATTGTGAAGAGGATATGGTCAAAATAGAAAGACCTCCAAGAGATGATATGGGAGACTATAGTATTCAATGTTCTTCACTAAAAGATGAAACACACAAGAATCCAGTAGAATTAGCAAATTTACTAAGGGATAATTTTAATGATGATAAAAAATATTTTAAAGAAATTAAAACTTCTGGGCCTTACTTAAATTTCTATCTAGATTATGATATCTTTAATAAAAATGTCATAGAAGAAGTAGAAAGTGATATAGAATATGGTTCTAGAAGGCAAGGCAAGGGAGAGACACTCCTAATAGAACATACTTCTATTAATCCCAATGCCGAACCACATATAGGACGTTGTAGAAATTCTCTAATTGGAGACTTTATCAGTAACTTATATAAATTTACTGGATACGATGTCGAAAGACACTATTTTATTAATGACTTAGGGAAGAAGATTGCTCTTTTAGTAATAGGTTGTGAAACATATGGTCTAAAAGATACTGATTTCTCTTCTATTTTAGATATTTATGTCAAAATATCTAATGATGCTAAAAATAATAAACAAATAGAAGAAGAAGCATTTAAGTATCTAGAACAAGTAGAAAATGGTAATAAAGAAATGATAGAAAAATTTAAAAATATTACCGATATGTGTGTCGCTGGACAGATGAAAATATTCGATAAACTAAATATTCATTTCGATGTATTTACACACGAATCCGATTATGTTTATAGTCATTACTTAAATGATATTTTAGATAAAATAAGAGAAAAAGGTAAATTAAAAGAAGATGAATTAGGAAGATATTATGTCGATTTAAGTGACTATGATATTCCTACAAGAGAACCAGTTTTAGTTTTAACTCGTTCTAATAAAACTTCTCTTTATCCTATCAAAGATATCGCTTATACGATGTATAAGATGGATAGAAATAGTAAAAATAATTATATCGTCTTAGGTGAAGATCAAGAAGTATATATGAAACAAATTAGTGCAGTCTTAGATATTCTAGGTTATAAGGCACCCAAACTCATTAGTTACTCTTATGTTCTATTAAATGGCGATAAGATGAGTACATCCGAAGGAACAGTAGTCTTAATCACAGATTTTATGAGTAAAGTTAAGAGCACTTTAGAAGAAGAATTTAAAAATAGAAATACTACTGTTACAGAAGAGAAGTTACAAATACTAACTAATGCTTGTATAAAATTTACTATGTTAAATGTATCGAGACGTAAGATAGTCAATTTCAATTTAGAGTCCTCGACTAGTTTTACTGGTGAATCTGGTATATATATCCTTTATAGCTATGCCAGGATGAATTCTATTTTAAAAAATACTTCGATAAAATTACTTGATGAAATAAAGTTTAACGAACCTATCGAATATAAAATAATTAGAAATATTTCTGAATTTCCTGAAGTTATAGATCAATTACTTAAAACTAATGAACCATCACATTTGACGAAATATCTTTTCAATCTTACTCAGTGTTTTTCTAAATACTACGAACAAATAAATATTTCTAATGAACAAGATGAAGTATTAAAGTCATCTAGAATAAGACTATTGATGTGTTTACAAAAAGTAATAAAGTCTTCATTACAAATACTCGGTATAGAAGTAGTCGACTCACTATAAAGTATGAAAGATTAAGATTAGGAAGATGTTTATGAGTAAATTATATTTTCGCTACGGGGCTATGAATAGTGGTAAGACGACGGCACTCTTGCAAGTAATACATAACTATGAAGAAAAAGATATGAGAGTCTTACTTATAAAACCAAAGTTAGATACAAAGGGTGAAGACAAAGTCGTAAGTAGATTAGGTATCGAAAGAACTGTAGATATATTAGTAAGCGAAACTGATAGTATTACTGGTAAAGTAAAAGAAATCATCGAAAAAATAGATGCCATCATCGTCGATGAAGCTCAATTTCTTAAGAGTAAACAAGTAGATGAACTATATGAAATAACTAAAGTATTCGATATACCCGTCATAAGTTATGGACTTAGGTGTGACTTTAAGATGGAAGGCTTTGAAGGCTCCACTAGACTTTTACAGATAGCGGACTCTATCGAAGAATTAAAGAGCGTCTGTGCTTGTGGTAAGAAAGCAACACAAAGTTTAAGAGTATTAAAAGGGGTACCAATATTCACTGGAGAACAAGTTGCTATCGATGGAATGGAAGGCATCAAGTATGAAAGTGTGTGTGGATCTTGTTATATAAAATTAAAAAATAAACAAAAATAGAAGTGAGATATACTTGATGAAGGAAGTTATTTATAATTATGATTATTTAAAAGAAGAAGATATTACAGAAACAGTTATTAGAATAAAAGCATTAATTATTAATGGTGAAGATATACTAATCGGTAATGAGAATAATATT
>CAZIUY010000120.1:0-2680 GCA_964542625.1 uncultured Muribaculaceae bacterium
ATTTAGATAGGAGAAAATATATTATTATAGATGATGCGAGAATGCTTTCTATACCGAATAATACATAATATATTATAGATACTTCACCACCCAGATTAAATTCTCTATTATCAGGTACTTCTGGTGGTTCGCTATCATTATTAGAGTTATTTTCTCCATCTGGTTTTTCAGGTGGTTCACTCATGGATTCCCCATTATCATTTGCATCTTCTCTTTTTTCAGGTGGCTCATTAGAGCCATTACCCTCATCAGGCTTTAGAGGTGGCTCATCATTACTATTTATCTCTTCTATCTCTAAATGACCATAGTCATTTATGATCATGTGTTTATTAGCAAAATAGATAGTAACACCCATTAAACCTATTAAGAAAATCAAGACTATACTCATTATAATATTCTTCGTTTTTCTCTTCATCAGTGATTCATCTCCTTTACTTTTGTTTTTTTAATTCATAGATGATATCTGCTTGACTACAAACGTTTTCAGAATGAGTAACGATTATGATACATTTATTTTCTTTTTTAGCTAAGTCTATTAATATTTTTAATATGTCGTTTTCTGTTTCTTTATCTAAGTTTCCTGTCGGTTCATCCGCTAAAATCATTTTAGGATTATATGATAGACTTCTAGCAATAGCAACTCTTTGTTGTTCTCCACCAGATAACCTTAAGATACGTCTATCTTTTTCTCCCTCATCTAACCCGACACTTTTCATGAGTTCTATAGCTCTTTTTTGTTTGTCGGGTATTTTTAAATTACTAATATTCATCGATAAGATAATATTTTCCATTGCTGTCAGATGAGGTAACAAATTATAACTTTGAAAGACAATACCAATATCTTTACTTCGATATTCATCTAAATCCATTTCTCTTAGTTCTTTACCATCGAAGCAAATAGAACCTTCATAGTCTTTTTCGAGACCACTAATCAAGGATAATAAAGTAGTCTTTCCAGCACCACTTCGACCCTTAATAGCGTATACATTTCCTGTTCTAAATTCAAAGTTTAAGTTTTTTAAAACATAATCATCTTTTTTGGCATCTTTATATCGATATGATACATTTTCTATTTTTAAGATTAATTTATCTTTACTCATCAAGATCTCTCCTTCAATATCGTAAGTGGTGAGAATTTTTGAATACTCGTTATAGCACTTATCGAACTAATAAGCGTCAACAATAATCCAATACCTAATAATTCTATTAATACTTTAAAGTCGACCACAGCATCTATACTAGTAAATGCTTGTACACTAGCAACACCATTAAATTTATTATCCATAAAGTCATCATTTTGTCCTTTTCCAAAGTTATCTCTAATATCACTCGTCTTTTCTTCACTAGAAGTTATTTCATTTTCTAATAGAGTATTCGATACAGGAACAGATATCGAAGCACCTAGTAGGGCACCTAAGAGTAAAGATACGAAAGAAACGATAAGTAGTTCATATATAAACTGTAAACATACTTTAGATTTTTTCATGCCAATAGTTCGTAAGACTCCTATTTCGTACTTTCTTTCTCTAATATTGATCATATTAATGACTAATAAGACGACAGTTCCAATAATCAAAGTAATTATCAAGAAAGCAATCGCAAAAGATTTGACATTAGAAATAGTACTAGTCGCATTTTCTACTTGATCTAAGTTAGTCTCGACTGTCAAGTTTTCATCTAAACCTTTTTCTGTTAATTCGCTAGTAAAACTTTCGATAACATCACTATCCGTTAAGACGAATGTCGGTGTAAGAGAAACACTTATTTCTTCATCATTTTCTACTAATGTATCGATTACCTTGGTATTAGTAATTATTGTATTCACAGAACTCGTAAACATACTCATATTATCTTCACTAGAAGCATCTTCATAAATACCCACTACTACTAACTCGAGAGTATTATCATCATCATTAACATCGACTATAGAGATAGTATCTCCAACAGAAATGTCATTTAAAGTAGCAAGTTCACTATTGATTAGGCAATCATTACTAGTAAAGTCACTACTTACTTCTCCATCAGTTATAGTGTAATTACCTGTAATAAATTCATTCATCGCATCAAGGGAAGAATATCCTCTTAAAGTAAAGTCTCCACTTTGGGTATTAGTAAAATTCTCTTTACCATTATTGCCACGTCCAGGCATATTAGTATTAGTATCATTACTGGTCATAGATGCTTTTTCTAAAGTGTTAGAATTAACTCCTATTTCCATCGTATAATAGTAACTTTTGACATAGTCACTATCGGCATAATCGATAATTTCTTCTTCAGTAAGAGAACTAGCAGAAGTAAACATCTCTAACATATTATCTTTAGAAGATTCTTTATCACTTGGGTCGAAATCTTGCATCATATTTTTTCGATTGACACTAATAGTTGCTTCTACCTCATACTGACTCTCGTAGGACTTTATTAAATTACTCGAAGAATTATTGATTGCCAGTGTTACAGAAACTGCACAAGCAATTACGAGTATGATAATACCTATCAAGATATTCCTTCCTTTATTTCTTACTATAGATGTAATAGCATTTTTTAAAATATACATATTTTCCTCCTTCATACATTATCATTTTATTAAAGAAATATTAAATAAACATTAAAAATGAATAATTATTTAAATTCTATAGGTAATGTTGTATATCCATTTTTACAATTAACTGATATATTACCG
>CAZIUY010000121.1:0-2636 GCA_964542625.1 uncultured Muribaculaceae bacterium
ACAAGTTTTAATTTATTTATACCAGCCTGCAAAGAATGTTTGATTACCGACAGTTGTGACAGTATCGGTAGGTAAATACTGTGATACTCTCCTACCCTCAGATTGTCCATAAGTTAACCAGTGATTATATAGTGATGCCTCATTATATCCAAAAGCATTCTTTAAGTCTGAATAGCTGTCTACATAGAAATATAACGGATGATCCTTGTAGGCATCAGAAAACCACCCTAAGAAAGTATAACCACTTCTCGTCGGTGTCGGTAAGTCTCCATAAGTACTTCTATAAGTTACTACCTTACTAGAAGTACTAACCGAACCACCATTAGCATTAAAGGTAATAGTAAATTTTTCTGGAAGTAATCCATAAATATTTATATCATAAATATTACCTTGTTCATCTGATAAAGGAATCTTTATCTTAACTGCAGTATCACCTAAGAACTCTAGTTTTATTAAGTTACTTGTATTTAAAACACTATCTTCTGGTAGGGTTCTTACGACATTAGTTACACGTTCACTACTAGTAATATTTTCTGTATAAGATGAATTATAGGCATAACTTATAGAATAGTTATTACCATCTCTTTTAACAGATAATACTTTTTGAATATTTTCTGATAGTTTAGTTGGTCTATAATCATTATAAGTAATTAATATTCCTCCATTATTATCTATACCACTTATATAACTTACACTCTTAACTCCATATTCTTCGATATCACTACCAATAGCATTAGTAATAGTAGATACTATCGTATTATAATCTGCTTGTATTTTACTTTGATTATAAGTATTACGTACATTCAAGAATAAATTCATCAAGAAGATTAAAACGATAGATATGAGTCCTATAGATAGTGCAATTTCGATTAAAGTCGTACCTCTATTATTTTTCATATATTTATCCCCTACTTCCAAATCTTAATGTTGCATACTGATATATTTTTTTATCAGTATCGTTATTTTCATCTTCATACATGACGATAATTCTATAAACGCCATTTAAAGTAGTCGTATCTAGTTGTTTTATATAGTTTTGTGTCGTCGCTTCTAGGGAAATGATATTTCCTACACTCGTTTCATTGATATTCCAAACAGAAAAGTATATAGCACTTACTCCTAAGAAGTTAAATAAGTCTTTATAATTAGCAACATCAGAACAATTAGTCGCAGTCTGTAGTGTATTACTACAGTATACAGCATAGTTATTAGAACCAAATAAGCTTATGACATCGACTCTCGATTCTAGATATGTTCTAATGATACTAGTCTTATAAATGTATTCAGTATTATCATATAATGATTTTGACTTGACGTTAATTAATAATTTACTATAAGCACTGTATAAGACGATAAGTATGACACATAGTATAGTTATAACAGTAATTGCTTCTAATAAGACGAATCCTTTCTTATTCTCGTGCATTATTCCCACCCCACAGTACAAGTTACATCATCAGAGATGTTACTTAGAGATATATTAGCAACTTTATGGTTACCTTCAGTTTCATAAGTTATCTTCGTATTACTACTAGTACTAATCCAATTATTAGCATCTCCCTTGCAAGTGACGTTGGCTTTCGTATAACCAGTTTGAGCTGTCACTTTGATATCATAACCTGACTCTCCAGTTATTTGTTCTTTTTTTAAATAACTCATACTTCCTTCAAAGTAATCGATATTTTCATCGAGCCAATCTTGTTTAGGCTCATTACCAGATCCATAATTATCAGTTAAGTTAATTAAGATAAAATTAGTAAGCATCGCTTTCGTATAACCCTCAGTACTATTTTTACCGACGATGAACTGTGCTTGACTATCATCCGATGTTGATTGGTATATACCTGAGGTTCTTATCCATTGATTGCTCGAGTTACTCGTAAGTAAGGCGCTCCCTTCTTTAAAATAAACTTGTAAATTAGCATTAAAATCTTGAGCATATTCAAAACTAATATAGTAATATTTATTATTGAGAATAGGAACATTTTGAAAAATATATGCATCTTTAGAAGCATTTAAACGTACTGTCGTTTTTGCAAAAGTTATATTAGACATCGTGATAGTAGAACTAGTCTGCCACCAATCTGTATTACTAGCAAAATTACCATTTTGAATTAAGTTATTGATCGTCTGTCCTCCATATATTTCTGAGTTATATGCTTTAATGAAGATATCATATTTATTATTATTGAGATTATCCATCACATCTTCATTAAATCTATCCATGATAGTCTTATTGGCTACATAATTACTTACTAGTGCCGTAATGACGGCAATAAATACCAAAAAAAACGAATATATTAAAGATGTTGCAATAAATCCCTTATTATTCTCTTTCATATACATATCACCTTGTCGTCTATTTATATAAGAATTATAACACGAAACTAAAGTAAATACTATATTTATGTTTTTATACACAAAACCCTACCAAACTATAGGGGTAACTAAAATATCTTAAAAAAAATTAGTATATCTTATAAAATCTTTATAGAGGTCGGTGTGAAATGATTAAAATGAATATCGAAGAACAATTAAAGAAGAATAATAAAAGTAAATATTGGTTAAGACAAAAGATGAATATTACTTCTAGAAATCTAAATAAAATTATGAAAAAAAAGAATATCTTAATTATC
>CAZIUY010000122.1:0-2627 GCA_964542625.1 uncultured Muribaculaceae bacterium
CAAAATAGTGGTATAATAAGCCCTGTCGAAGAGACTGAAACTTTTAGTTTAGATTCTGATTCTGAAAATTAGACAAGGAAAGCGTGATAATATGTTTAGTAAGGAAGAAATGGAAAAAATAAGAGAAAGAGCATTAAAGATACAAGAGGAGTATAAAAGTATTACTACGGAAGTAACTTACTTAGATGATAATATGAAAGTTTGTGATGCAAAAGATGCAACGAGAATGGTAGTTCGTGAATATAAAGATGGTAAGTTTTTTAGAGAAACATTCGGTACAGTTGGTTCTAATTCTTTAAAGAATGATGAAAGTGAAGAGAAAAAAATAAAAAAACTTCTCTTTTTTAAATAGTATGTGAGAGCGATAAAAGTGAAAAATAATAAATATATAATACCAGGGATAATACTTATACTTGTGATAAGTTTCTTAGGAATACTAGTCTTTAGATTTGCGGGATTTCTATATCAAAAAAATAAAATTAAGAATGCGACTATTATCGTCGATTTAAAAGAAGATTTAATAGAACCATTTGCTAGTAATAAAAGGGTAAGTGATTTTATTACAAATATAAATGGTAAGATAATAGATGATTTTATGATCGATACTACTACTTTAGGTGAAAAAGAAATAACATTTTCATATATAAATTCAGAAAATATAAAAGTTTCTTATTCTTTTAAAGTAAATATTGTAGATAATACTCCACCACTCGTCTGGCTCGGGACTAGTTATTCAGTAAATACAAACTTTAGTGGTAGTTTAGAAGATAAAATAATGTGTGTCGATGATTATGATGATGAAGCAAATTGTCATATAGAAGGGGATTATGATACTAAAAAAGTAGGAACTTATGAGTTAAACTTTATCGCAAGTGATTCTAGTGGGAATACTACTAATATACCATTTACGTTGAAAGTAAGTAATCCGAGTACTAATGGAAATACTACTAGTAGTTCTAAGTATGAATTTTCTACAGCTAAAGAAGATTTAAAAACGAGTAATGCTCACTTTGGAATAGATGTTTCATCTTGGCAAGGTAATATAGACTATCAAAAAGTTAAAGATGCTGGAGTCGAATTTGCTATAGTTAGAGTTGGTTCTACTCGGGGACGTGGGGGAGAATACTTTGTCGATTCTAAGTTTGAAAGAAATATGAATGGTTTTAATGAAGTAGGAATACCTGTTGGAGCATACTTTTATTCTTATGCAAGTACTATTGAAGAAGCACGTGAAGAAGCTTTATGGGTAATCGATAAGTTAAATGATTACCATATAGATTTACCCGTCGCATTCGATTTTGAAGACTGGAGTAACTTCAACTCTTATAAAATAAGTTTATATAAATTAAATAAAATCGCCGAAGTATTTATAGATACTTTAGAAGAATCTGGTTATGATGGGATGCTTTATGGAAGCTTAAACTATCTAAATAAAATATGGAATTATGATGATAAGACAGTTTGGGTTGCACACTATACTAAAAATGCTAATTATGATGGTAAGTTTAGATTTTGGCAATTTAGCTCAACTGGAGTATTAGATGGTATTTCATCTGATGTCGATTTAGATATCATGTATTCTAATTAATATAATAAGACGCATCAAGCGTCTTTTACATCGATACTGTCCTCCTTTACATAACCTATACTTATTTTATAAGGTGCATTTGCTGACTCGATAATATCTTCTATCTTAAATAATTTATGACATACTCTTTCTTTTATATCTAAAGCATTACTATCACTATATACTGGACCTGTTATATAGATTACATCACCAACTTTATATTTATAACTATTATCTAAGTGATTTAATTTAGCATTTCTAATTATCTTAGGATAATCATAAAATGCTATATCTCCATCGACTCTGCCCTTAATACCAGGAATACCCTCTAAAGAAGTATATTGCCACATACCAGCTGGTTTATCATAAGTAAACAAGTTATTCCATTCAGCGACCCACTTGTCATATGCATCTAACCACTTAGAATCGAGATTATCTCGAAATCTATTTAAACTAGAATAAATTCCTACATAATAACCATGCTTTTCTATCTCTTGACAGTAATACTTTACTATCTCGATTAAATCACTTTTTGGTAGAGCCATCTGTCTACTCGATTCGACATCCAAGAATATAGGATATTCTAGCTTCTTATTTTTGACGAGTCTAAGAGTGTGATTTACTTCACTTAAAGCATCATCTAAAGTCGTCGCATAACTATATAAATATACGCCATATGGTATATGATTATCTTCACACATGAGGGTGTTTCTCTCATAATAAATATCATCATATCTTTCTTCATCATTTCCATATCCACAGCGTATTATAGCAAAATCGATATATGGTTTAACTTTTGTCCAATCGATTCTTCCTTGCCATGAAGAAACGTCTATTCCTTTTTTCATGGATTACCTCCTCTAAGTATTATATGTGAAATTGAATTTTTGGTGAAAGTTCTATCGTAATTAAAATGATTATGCTATAATTTTATCAAGGAGTGACTATATGAAAGAGGAGAATATTGCTAAAAAGATAAAAGAGATAAGAACTAAAAAAGGTCTATCACAAACACAGTTTGCAAATATATATGGTGTTACTTATCAAGCTGTATCTAAGT
>CAZIUY010000123.1:0-2583 GCA_964542625.1 uncultured Muribaculaceae bacterium
AATTTTCTTGCAAAACCATAAAAACTTTGCTATATTACTAATAGATTTTTACATTGCTCGTATGAACTCCATCTTACTTGCAAAGTTTAAATTGATTTATAATTATAAAGGAGGAAAAATTTATGGCAGTTACTAAAGAACAAAAACTTGCACGTGTTAAAGAGTTCGGTAAGAATGATAAAGACACAGGTAAGGTAGAAGTCCAAATCGCTATACTTACTGATGAAATTAGAGATTTAACTGAACACTTAAAAGTGCATAAACACGACTACCACTCTAAAAGAGGTTTACTGATGAAAGTTGGTAAAAGACGTAGTCTACTAGACTACCTAAAGAAGAATGATGTAGTCAGTTACCGTGAATTAATTAAAAAACTTAATATTAGAAAATAGGCACTTTCTTTTAGTGTCTTTTTATATAAAAAGGAGTAATATATGAAAAAAGAATTTAAATTAAATTTTAGAGGAAGAGAAATAATAGTAGAAACAGGAGAATTAGCAAAACAAGCAGATGGTGCAGTATTAGTAAGATATGGAGATACTGTCGTCTTATCTTGTGCTGTCATGTCGAAAAATGTCTCGACCGCGGACTTTTTCCCGCTCACAGTACTTTACCAAGAGAAACTTTATTCTGTAGGTAAAATACCTGGTGGATTCATCAAACGTGAAGGAAGACCGACAGATGAAGCAACACTAAGTGCACGTCTTATCGATAGACCTATTAGACCAATGTTTGCAGAAGGATTCAGAAACGAAGTCCAAGTAGTAAATACTGTCCTTTCAGTAGATCCAGATAACTCACCAGAGATGTCTGCCATGTTAGGTTCTTCTCTAGCATTATCTATTAGTGATATTCCCTTTGATGGACCTATCGCTGGAGTTAGAGTAGGGAAGATAGGGGATAACTATATCATCAATCCTAATACAGAAGAAACAGAAGCATCCGAACTCATCTTGACTTTAGCGGGTACTAAAACAGATATATGTATGATAGAAGCTGGTGCCCATCAAGTAGATGAAGATATCATGTTAAATGCTATTGCTGAAGGAAAGAGTGCCATCAAAGAGCTCTGTGAATTTGAAAGTAGTATCATCGAAGAAATTGGTAAACCAAAAGTTACAGTCGACCTAGTTGCAATCGATCCTGAGCTAGAAGAACTAGTTCGCACTTACTTAAAAGACAACCTAGAGGGTATCCTCCGCTCGGCACTACCAAAAGAAGAAAGTGCTAATCAAATCGAAAACGCTAAACTAGGTGCAATTGGTCACTTTAGTGAAATCTATGCCGATAAAGAAAATCTTCAAGATATCTTAAAAGATGTCCGTACTATTGCTGATACCCTAGAAGGCGAAATAGTAAGAGACTTAATAGTATTAGAACACGTTCGTCCAGATGGCAGAGCCTTAGATGAAATTCGTCCACTTTCTGCATCTATCGATATCCTTCCTCGTACACATGGAAGTGCTCTATTTACTAGAGGTCAAACACAAGCATTATCGACGACGACACTAGGAGCCATTGGCGAACATCAAATACTAGATGGATTAGGTCTAGATGATTCTAAGAGATTCATGTTACACTATAATTTCCCTAACTTCAGTGTCGGAGAGACAGGTCGTTATGGTGCTCCAGGTCGTAGAGAAATAGGACATGGTGCTCTAGGAGAACGTGCCTTATTACAAGTTATGCCTGATGAAAAAGAGTTCCCTTATACCGTAAGAGTAGTAAGTGAAATACTAGAATCCAATGGTTCGTCTAGTCAAGCATCTATTTGTGCAGGATGTCTATCCTTGATGGCCGCGGGCGTTCCTATAAAAGCTCCAGTCGCAGGTATAGCCATGGGGTTAGTTACAAAAGAAGATAAACACGTAATCTTAACTGATATCCAAGGTTTAGAAGATCATATGGGAGATATGGACTTCAAGGTCGCAGGTACTAAAAATGGTATAACTGCCCTGCAAATGGATATTAAAATTAAAGGTATTACAGAAGATATCTTAAAAGAAGCTCTCATACAAGCTAAGAGTGCTCGTTTACAAATACTAGATTTGATGACGAGTGTTATCCCAGCTCCTCGCAAAGAACTTTCACCATATGCCCCTAAAGTGGCAACTATGGATATCAAACCAGAGAAAATTAAAGATGTCATAGGTCGTGGTGGTGATATGATTACCAAAATTATATTAGATGCTTCTAATGTCAAGACAGTTAACGATAAAGATGCTGTCAAAGTCGATATCGACGACGATGGACACGTAGTTATATATCATACTAGCCAAGAAATAATAGATAAAACTATTAAAATGATAGAAGACGTCGTTAAAGAAGTAGAAGAAAATAAAATCTACACTGGTAGGGTTACCAAAGTAGAAAGCTTTGGATGCTTCGTCGAATTATGGCCAGGTTGTGAAGGTATGGTACACGTCTCAGAACTTGCTCATGAACACATAAAGTCACCAAGCGATTTAGTTAAAGTGGGAGACGAAATAATCGTGAAAGCCATAGGTTATGATAACCGTGGAAGATTAAATCTTTCGAGAAAACAAGCATTACCAAAACCATAATATTATTAATCACTTAATT
>CAZIUY010000124.1:0-2570 GCA_964542625.1 uncultured Muribaculaceae bacterium
GCACTTTTCTTAATTTCTTCTGGTTTACTAGATACTGCTGCTTTTCCTAAGTCTACTAATCCCAATATAATTATAATTAAAGGGATGACGATTTTAAATATAGTCAAGACCCAACCGACTAACTCGAGTATCTCTGATAGCTGACTACAAACAGTCGAAGCACCTGCTCCAATTAACAAAAACTCACTCATAAATCACATCTCTCCTCTGATTTTATAATCTAATTATATATTAAAACGATTATTTATTCAATAATCAATTTTTAGGTTTTCTAATCATAGTAATTATAATACATCTGATAATTAAATATATGATGACGATTATGATGAAAATCATAAAAGCTGGTCTTATTAAGCTTATAAAGTCATTTTCAAATAGTGTTGGATGTTCACTCGAAATTACTATAGCATAATCTATTCCATCTTTTACTTCAAATTCTAGTGTTCCATCTACATTTCTAAGTGGTTTTTTATTTAGGATGTCATTATCATAATAATATAAGTAATAAATATCTTCTACTCCATCGATAGATATCTTATAAATAGAACCTTCTGGTATATTAGTATCTTTAGTACTTATACCGATATAATCATAATCTTCCATATATTTTAGAAGTTTTGTATCTGTAATACTCTTAGATATATTAGGATTAATATATGAAGTATCTTTTATATCAGTACTTTTAATAGTAAGTCTAGAAGTTTCTAAACCATTTTCTAACCATTTAAAGATTAAAGTCTTATTAGTATTCTTGAATGTATTTAATATATTAGTATCGAGATTGACAGCACTACCATTAAGTTCTAAGATAATTTCACTAGTATCACTACTAATAGCACTTGCTATACTAGAAGTATTATTATCGACTATTTTAGAGTCTTCACTTCTAATGATAGTAAAGTTATAACTACGAGTTAAACCTGTTTCGATAGATGTTACTATTATACTTAAAGAATTATTACCTATATAGAGTTCATTTCCACCTATAACATTGACGATAGCACTATCATCATAAGGGGTATAATCTACTTCTACATTAGTTTTACTATAGGGAACAGTTATCGTATAATCTGTTATATTACTATCGAAAGTAAAGTCTATTCCACTTAAACTTACATCTATAAGATAATTATCCATATTAGTTTCATTATATTTAATACTTTCTACATAATAAGTATTTTTTTCATAAGGTATACTATATACCGCTACTAAAGTAAATATAATTAGTATTATTTTTTTCATATTGACATCCATCCCTTTTTATTCACTATCACTTTGTGGTATTTTATCTTTATCGACATATATTACTTTGTTATCATTCAAGACTATTTCGATAGAATAACCTATAATATAAGAGTTCTTATTATATAATTCTATTATCTCAGAAGATTTAATCGTCGATTTAGAATAATTTTCTTTGACATATTCTTCTAAATCGATAGAACTTATTTCACTCATTTTATCTCTTGCTTCGTCACTATCTTTGGGAATAGCACTACTTAGTTTGAGATATACTGTACCATCGAAGTCTAATGTACCTTTAGAATTACTTGCATACTCTAAGTCTACACTAAATGGGTCGACATACTCGCCTTCTTCGATGACATTTAGATGTCCTGTAGCACTTACTTTATTACCATAAAGATCGGCGACTTCTATTTCGATTTCGTGAGTACCAACTATACTAAATTTATCTAAATCACTTTCACTCTTTAAAGTAACTAAGCAAGGGTCAGATATGTCCGTACAAGATTCTAAAAAATTACCTAAATAATAATCTACAGACCCTTCTTCTATCGTCAGCTCTTGTAAAGTAAACTCTGGTGGAGTCGTATCTTTAACTAAAACTTTACCTTTTTTAGTAATATTATTATGTTTAACTGTATAGACATATTCCCCTACTTCATCTATCTTAACTTTACTTATATCTAATATATATTCATTTGGATTTTGAGGTTCTTTAGTCAAATAATCTTCTACTTCACTAGATAACTCTTCACCTAATTCTAAATTGATAGTTTTAACACTAAAGGTATACTTCTTAAATACTAAAAAGTATCCTAAAACGATAATGATAACGATTATCAAAAAAAATATTATGAAGTAGTGTTTACTACTTTTTGTAACATCTATAAAATCTTCATCCATTAAATCCACCTAGTTATCTGTATTCTTCTCGTCTTAGATAATTCATATTCTTGAAATATTTTTATAATCGCTGTGACTATTACATCGAGAATATTATCACTTCTTTTCACTTTTATACTCCTAATACTATATTGTACTTCATCACGAAAACAAGTATCACTTATATATTTATATAAGACGACATCTAATTCTTCTATTTTTTTGACTGCTTCTTTATCGTTTAAGTCTACTCCAAAAATATATCTTTCATATATGTCTATGAGATGTTCAGAAACTATATCATTACTATAATATTCAAAATTGATGATAGTATAAAAATGTGGACAATGTTCTAAGACTTGTATATTCTTATCCAAATTAATCACCTACTCTTAAGATGAATTATATAATAAATTTTGGATAATCGCAACTGTTGATTGAAA
>CAZIUY010000125.1:0-2266 GCA_964542625.1 uncultured Muribaculaceae bacterium
TATGAATATTCCTAATATTTTTGCTTTACCTAAGTTAGGAGCAGGACATGATGGCATAGTCTATCGCTATGGGAATCTTGCTTTAAAACTTTTAAAATATGATATACCGACGAGAACAACTAAGAATCTCATGACATTTAATAAAGCTAAATATTTTAGAGATAACTTAAACTCTAGAAGATTTACTAATCCACAAGGACTTATGTTCGATGATGATGGTATGTACTGTGGTTATTCTATGAAATATATCGAAGATATAACTAAAGATAAAGAAAATGAAAACTATAAAGAACCGAGCTCATTTACAGTCGAAGACTTATTTAATACTATCGAAGATTTAGAAATAGATACAGAAGAAATGACTAAAAATGATGTCATCATGAAAGACTTAAATAGGGGTTGTTATATATTTTCTAATGACTTCATGAGGATATGTGACATGGATAAGTTTCTATATGGTACCCATAATAAGGGAACAAGATCATTAAACAGAGATTCACTAAACTTTATAGTTGCTAAATTCTTTTGGTATGAGATGGTCAAAAAATATTCTAGTGATCAAGAAAAGTTAAAAATTATCAAAAAGTATATCGTCGATAATATCAAGAATCCACACTTTATTAGTCAAACGAAAAGTGACTTAGAACACACTAACACGGCGACTATCGGGGAATATTTAGAAGAAAAAGAACATAAATTAATGAAATTATAAAAACTTTTCTTGCGATAACCCTCTACTTTTTCTTGCATTACCATAATACTTGTGCTAAAATTTAATATATACGAGAATAAGAAAAAGGTGGTTAACTTATGGGTGATACATTAAGTGCATTTGTGCAATTTATTTCCGATGACCCTATCATGCTAGGACTTTGTATAGCGATAATAATTTTGATAATTGCTTTTATATTAGTACTTTTGTTAGGTGGAAAAAAAGAAACATCGAATGATGAAAAACAAGATAATACACAAAAGTTATTGAAGACGGAAGTAAATTTAGATACGCTAAAGAGTACACAAGAATATAATTTAAGTGAAATACAGAATAATTCTGCGGTCGATAATTTGACAGTTGCTGAAGAACCTGTAGTGGAGGAGCCGCCTATACCTAAAGTAGGTGCCTCTCCAGTCAATCCAGTCTTAAAGTCAAGTGAACCTGATGTTGCCATGGAAATACCAGTCGCATCTAATACTCCAGTGTCTTTAGAAATTCCAGTCATAGATACTCCTCAAGCATCATCTTTAAGTAGTATCCAACCTGAACCAGTCTTGCCAGCCTCACCAAAACCAATAATGGATAATAATATCGATGCATCTACTATTAGAAGTGATTATAAAGAATCAGTACCACCTCTAGAATATCCTAAACCAATTATCGAGTCAAAGGTAAGTCCATTAGATAAGACTACTAAATTAGAAACAAATAATCCAAGCGAAGTCGAATTACCGATAATCACTGGACCTGTTCCTCTAGTAGATACTAAAGAACAATATTCTAGTATCAATACTGAAGAGTTTAGTAGAAGTACTATCATTAGACACTTACCAGTAGAAGAAACTAAAGAGACTAGTGATACTAATTTAGATGATATCGATTTACCAAAACTAAATACTAGTTCGATAAATAATAATGCTTTTAGTACATTAGAAAAAGAAACATTTAATATCAAATGAGCCATATGATTATGGCTTTTTTAAATACCTAAAACATATACTTTATGGGTGACTTCATGAACATTAAGAATAATATTGTAAATTACCTCTATGATAAAGAATACTTAATAACCATATATGAAAATTCTATCTATATATTTAATTATAAATTTCTAAATGACTTTACTGATAATAAAATAGTCTTAAAGTTCGATAATAAGATAATTAGTATCTTTGGTAGTAAACTTACTATAGTAAAACTAACTAAAGAAGAAATCTTAATACATGGTAATATTTTTAAATTAGAGGTAAATGATGAATAGAGTAAAGATAAGATTGAATATCATTAATCCCATTAAAAAATTATATAAACTAAATATAGATATACTTAACATCGAATATTATGAGGATTATTCCCTTTTTACTATCAAAGAAACAGACTTAGATAAACTAAATGATACTGATTATGATATTATTTCCTTTCAAGGAATAACTTCTATTTTAAAGAGTATCAAAGATAATTTACATTTTATAATTTCTATAGGTATTTCTATAATTATCATGTATATACTCAGTAATATTTGTTTTTCTATCAATGTCATTCACTCTAAAA
>CAZIUY010000125.1:2276-2542 GCA_964542625.1 uncultured Muribaculaceae bacterium
TATATGATTATGGCATAAGACCATTAACATTTAAAAAGAGTATAGAAGAAATATATAATATCAAAGAAAAAATAAAAAATGATTATCCAAGCGATATCGAATGGTTAGAAATCATAGATGATGGTATGAAATATACCGTTAGAGTAGAAGAAAGAATTATCGAAGAAGAAAAAGAACAAAAAGAATTTTGTAATGTCATAAGTACTAAAGATGCGACTATTTTAAATATTACTTCTTCTAAAGGTGTAGTGCTTATTTCTCTCGGA
>CAZIUY010000126.1:0-2538 GCA_964542625.1 uncultured Muribaculaceae bacterium
TACTACTAGAAAAGTATGCATAAGTAATACTAGCAATAGATAGTATTACTATAGAGCATATTATTATACTTAATATCTTTCTTTTTTTTGTCATCATAAAATCCAATCCTCTCTTAAAAATATGCTGGCTAAAGCACTTCTTTATAGTAAAAAACTCTATTTATCTTTTACTAATGACTACATTATATCACAAACTACTCGAATAGAGTAGTATTTTCTTTACTAAATGATGAGAAAATACTCTCTAGTTGAAAAGTATCGTTTTTCAGGAAAGGAATTATTTATGTTTGACAGGAAAGATGAAAATTATGTTTATGAATTAGTAAGTAGAAATATACAAAAACAAAGAAAATTAAAACACATGACACAAGAGCAGCTCGCTATGAAAACAAACTACTCTTTGCAGTTTATTTCCAATATAGAAAGTAAAAAGAATTATCAGACATTTTCTTTGGGTACACTTTGGAGAATTGCTCTAGTACTAGATGTCGATATAAGAGTCTTATTCGAAGAAGGAGAATTAGAAAATAAAAAATAACATACCTGTTAGATATGTTACTAAAATATATACTTAATTTTTATGAGGATTATTATCTATTCTATGTTCTAATCCATCGATAATAAAGTCTTTACTCTTGTGTGGCTCCTCTGTATAAAGGTTAGGATACCCCTGCTGTCTTAGAGCCTCATATACTACGATGGCAACAGTATTAGATAAGTTTAATGCCCTAACATTATCACTCATAGGAATACGCATACAGTAATCGAGATAATTTTTTAAGATTTCTCTTGGTATGCCAGTAGATTCCTTTCCAAAGAAGAAGTAAATAGATTCATCTTTATTACTATAATCGAAGTTAGTATGTGGTACATGACCATATCTTGTCGTAAAGTAGAAAGTTCCATTATTTTTACTAAAGAAGTCATCTATATTATCATATACTGTATAATTACACTTGTCGATATAATTTACACCACTACGACGAATATACTTTTCATCTAAACTAAAGCCTAGTGGTTTAATTAGGTGTAGATGAGTGTTAGTCGCAACACAAGTTCTCATGATATTACCAGTATTTCCTGGTATTTCTGGTTCAAATAAGACGACGTTAATCATCGTGAGCCTCTATAGAATAGTACTTGATATTATCCACTTCACTAGCAAAATCGAGACAGAAAGGTGTATATTTATTAGAATCGTTAGTATATGTAAAACTTTGCTCGTTTAAAAGAGATTTATTATTATCATATATCTTGAATAGGAATGTTTTTTCTTTATTATCTTTATTATATAAGTGTCCACATATAGTATATTCTTTAGTCGCTTCGGTAAAGCCTGTCGACATCGAAGTAAATAAGTAATCGTCGATATTTAAGTTATAATTAATTTCATCGACAGAAATGAGTTCTTCTGCACTATGACTTCTAAACTCGTCATAAAGATTAGCAAGTTCCTCCGAGTTGACACTCAATATAATATAATCTTCATATATTTCGGCAGATATACCACCCATATCGATTAAGCCATCTAGTGTCTTGGTACAAGTCTCAATACTAGAACCGACGGAAGCACCTAAGGAAGTTTCTATCGAATCTACTATTTGACAATATGTATCTTCTAATTTTATGTCTTTGATAGTCATCATATAATAACCACTCTTGACGATGACTTCATACTTATCATCTATAGTCAAGGATTGTTTATCCTCATTTGTCGTAATACTAGAATCTTTAAAATATGTAGAAGATGAGAGTATATTTTCTAGTGTTTCTAATTTAGTATTGGGGGTCGTTAGAGAGGGAACTTGTTCGTCACTAGTATTTTTAAATAATGATACTAAGATTACAAAAGTAATTAAAATGATAATAAGTACTATTGTGATAATTAAGATATTCTTTTTTTTCATAGTTTTATTCCCTTTCTTTTATTATTTATCTTGTGTATAAAAGTATTTTATACGTAGTTTTGACATATTCTCTAAGCCGACATCTCTATTATTTAGGGCATAAGTAAATACATCGAAAGTGTATCCATTATTTTTAGTTAAGTAGTCATTTTCACTCGTATACGTATTTAAGAGTGTATTATTTAAGTAAATAGAGAATGGATATTCACTACTTAGTACTAAATTACCTAAATTCACTAATCCTCCTGTAACACTAACTGTAATAGCATTTTCTTCTCCATCACCTTGTAGAATCGTAATATCCTGGATGATATCTTGGAATAATGAATAGAAACTAGTAAGAGAGTTATCATCACTTAATTCATTATATGAGTAGTAGTTATCTACAGTCGATGCAATATATGATAATTTTGTACTATCATGACTAGATCCTATTCCCATCGAGTATATAGCATCCACTTTATTCTTTAAGTGTACTAAGTATGTATAGTTTGGTCCCATTTCACCTAAGTCCATTCCATCACTTATGAAGATGACATATGTAGGGTTATTATTTGGAATATCACTTACTAGACTATATGTCGTTGCAATTGCTTTATCAAAGTAAGTATCTCCATATGCCGTAAGATTA
>CAZIUY010000127.1:0-2537 GCA_964542625.1 uncultured Muribaculaceae bacterium
TTCAGATATGACTGACGAAGGACTTACGAGGAGTGTAGGGGATGTTACTTATAATGAGGGAGTAGAATCTTTTTTAAAGAGATCACTAGAAGAAGGTAATACTAATTATCTTTTAAGTAGTGATATTCAAGTATTCATGGAACGAACTCAGATTGCTCCCTATTTTGAAGATATTATTGGAACGACTTTTAATTATAATGATAATCAAGAAGCGACCAGCGTCGATACATTAATATATGATACTAAAAAGATATGTGCTATCAAAGAAATACTTAGTATTAATGGAATAAACCCATTGGATACAAGTAGGGTCGTCTATTTTGGTGATGGATTAACTGATTTACACGCGATGGAATATATAAAGAGTCATGGAGGTAAGACTATATTTATAGAGAATAATGATAACTATGAGTTTAAAAAGTATGTTTTATCACATGATATTGCTAGTTTATCTACTAAGGGAGATTTTAGTAGTGATGGATTAATAGATAGATTCCTTCATGGGTCTGTTCCTATGAGAAAAGTAGAATTTAATAATAGTATAAGGCTAAAGAAGAGGGTTACTTCTTAGGTAACTTGTTCTTGAAATATTGGACTTAATAGTATATAATTTTATGTAGAATAAAAGGTGATGCAAAGTGACAAAGATTACTGGTATATGTGCACATGAAATACTAGACTCGAGAGGGAATCCAACTGTATATGTCGAAATGAGTACTGATAATGGAATAAAAGTAGATGCTAGTGTGCCAAGTGGAGCATCGACGGGAGAACGTGAAGCATTAGAGTTACGTGATGGCGTCTTGACGAGATATGATGGTAAGGGTGTCAAGAGAGCAGTGACGAACGTCAATGAGAAGATAAAACCCGCTATCGTAGGTATGGAATTAAATCAAGAAGCAGTCGATAAGAAAATGATTACATTGGATGGAACTTTCAATAAGTCTGTTTTAGGTGCTAATGCTATTCTAGGAGTTAGTATTTGTATCATGAAATCACTTGCTAAATCTAATAATAAAGAATTATATGAATATATTAGTGATGGTAGTATATCGATGCCTATCGAAATGTTTAATATATTAAATGGTGGTATGCACGCGGCAAATGGTGTAGGTTTTCAAGAATTTATGATCGTACCGACGATTAAGACTGTCCACGAGCGTGTTAGAGCCGGGGCTGAAATATTTCATAAATTAGGAGAAATTTTAAAGAAAAAGGGACTTGCAACAGGCTTAGGTGATGAAGGTGGTTTTGCTCCTAAGTTAGTGAGTAATACTGAAGCTCTAGATTTAATAGTCGAAGCGATTAGAAAAGCTGGTTATATACCAGGTAAAAATGTCTATATTGCTATCGATGTCGCGGGTAATTCTATATATGATGTAGAAGGAGATTATTATAAAGTAGATAATGCTAAGATGAGTAAGACTGGTCTACTAAATTATTATAAATATTTAGTAGAAAAATATCCAATAATAAGTATAGAAGATCCTTTTGAAGAGAATGATTTAGAATCTCTAACGAAGATGACTAATACTTTAGGAGATAAACTGATGATAGTAGGCGATGATTATTTTGTAACGGATAGTGAACTTCTTAAGAACGCTATCAACGAACACGCAGCTAATACTATACTCATAAAACCTAATCAGATTGGAACTATTACAGAGATGTTCGAGACAATAAAAGTTGCTAAAGAAAATAATTATAGGACGATAATGAGTCATAGAAGTGGTGAAACTACTGATACTTTTATTGCCGATATTTCTGTAGGATTAAATATGGGTTTTATCAAAGCAGGTTCGCTATCTAGAGGAGAGAGAATTGCTAAATATAATAGACTCATGTTAATAGAAGATAAACTTTTTGGAAAGAGTAATTTGGAGTGATATTTATGAAAAAACTTTTACATACTTTAGGAAATATTTTTCTTACTATTTTAGTAATCATACTAATAGTATATGGTTGGGCATTTATCGAAATGAAACTTTTACTTAAGAGTCAACCTGAATTATTTGGTTTTGTCTTCTATCAACAACAAGAACCTGATATGACCCCTGAATTTGAACCGACAGATGTCATAATCGTCAAGAAAGATGCTGACTTTAAAGAAGGAGATATTATTTTATACTTCGATAGTAAAGATAGTAAATATAAGGCTCATTATGTCGTTTCGACAGATGCATTAGAAACTGTGACGAGGTGTGCAACTTGTGATAGTAATAATGAAGCCATAAGTAATAATAATATAGTTGGTAAAGCTATTGGGAAAATGTATTTTATGGGTGCAATCATTCAATTCTTTAAAAATAAAGCAGTATTAATTACTATAGGTATTGTCGGTATAGTCTTCTTGGTAATTAGTCAATATATGGAATTTAAACCTAAAACTCAAAAAAAAGATATTGCAAAATAAGAAAGTAATTGTTAAAATAAATAACGTCTTTTAGACATTATTTATGGCTTGTTGGTGAAGCGGTCTAACACATAGCCCTCTCAAGGCTACATACATGGGTTCAAATCCCATACAAGTCACCAAA
>CAZIUY010000128.1:0-2528 GCA_964542625.1 uncultured Muribaculaceae bacterium
TATTATCTTTCTCATGCTTTCCTCCTATACTGATTAAATTCGAGTATTAATAAGATGAGTAAAGGAATTACAAGTATATAATATGTATCTTCATAACTACTCTTATCACTCGATTCTATATTACTAGAAATTAGTTTTTTAATATTATTTATTTTACTATGTATTTTACTTTGAGCTTCCATATGAATATAATCGATATTTATATCATTAGCAATCTTTTTTAAGTTATCTTCATCGATTTTCGATACAGCTTTATTTAAGTCATCACTAGTAAAGTCCGTAATATAATAATCATCTTCTAAATATGGATCATTACTTTTCATATAACCACCAGTAGGAGTACCATAACCTAATATAGCACCATCACTAACGTATTTAGAAATTTCTTTAAAACTCTTCAAACTAGAATCATCTGTTATTTCACCATCACTTATGAAGAATAATATTCTTATTCTATCGCTCTTACTTTGAGAAGATTTTAATGATGTTATGATGGTATCTAGTGGTGTATTTAAGGATGAACCTTTAGCCGTTGCTTCTCCGATAGGACTTAAAATATTTATGGCTTCTAAAGTTATATTAGTATCATTCGTATAAGGAATGAGGATTTTGGCTGTATTATTGAATGCAATAATCGAGAATCTTGCACCACTTAATTCTTCTATAATATATTTACAATCTTCTTTAACGCCAGATATCCTCGTATTTTTGCCATTATAATCTTCTGCCCCCATACTAAGGGTATTATCGATAACGAATAAGACATCTAGATTATTAGTTAATACTTGTGAATTATCAGTCGGTACCATGAATCGTAAATTAATTATAAAAAGAAGAATAATTATGAGTATCTCGATGATATTCTTGTTATTATACTTGATTATGAATAATATTAAGATAATACAAATTGGTAACATGATCCATATAGGAATAATAGGAAATGATCTCATACTATAACACGACCTTTCTTAAAGTGATAATTCCTATAATAGATATTAATAATATAATAAATGGTATTTCGGGAATATCTAATACTTTCGTTTCCACTTGATTTTGAAGTAGGGACTTAGAAGTATTATCGATATCAGAGACGATATTATCTACTGTTTTACTCGAGTGCTCATAGTACTTGCCACCAGTAGATTCGACGGCACTCTTGAATGATAAACTATTTTCTTGGCTCATGTATTTAGTACCAATTCCATAGACTTTAACTTTCTTACTATTACTGATTTTAGCCGCGGTTTCTAATGTAACTAATGGACTCCCTGCTAGTTCGTTATCTGTAGATAAGATGATGATTCTCGTCCTATCGGTATCTTCTAAATTAGAAAAATCATAGACACAGGATGCTAGACCATCGCCAATTAAAGATGTTCCCCTACTTTCCAAGCCATCTAGTGTTCCACTAATAATATAATTGGCAAGATATAGATAATTATCATAATCTGATATACTAGTCGTAGTATCATTTACTGCTTCTATCGCTTCACCTATTAGTTCTAGAGTCTCTATGACATAGTCATAATCATCAGTTAAGGGAGTGAGGATGACAGATGAAGTGTTAAAGATCGATATACCAAATCTTTCACCATTTAGTTCTTTAACAGTATTCTCTAGTGTCTTCACTATTTCTAAATTTAATTCATCGACTGATGAAGAAACATCCATACACAAGAATATATCTCTATTATATTGGAAGGTATTCTGTGTCTCCACTTTTGCTAACCTAGTTATTAAAACTATAGAAGCAATTATACCACTACCAAATAGTATATATAATATTCTTTTTAATATATTATATATCTTCAATCTTTTTTGGTAGTAATCAGTATTCTTAATATATTCTGTATTAGCTATCTTAGTTCCATTAGTATACTTACATTTTTTTCTTTTAAAGAATACTAAATAAAGTATAATTAAAATAATTATAATAATCATGAGAATAGGATATCTTAATTCCATTTTTTAATCACCATCCTCGTATTTTCTATAGAAGACATAATATCTCCACTTCCTAATCGAGAAAACTCTGGATTATAGTATTCATTAACTAATTCGTATAAAATAGGCATATCGATACTCTTTATATCTTTTAATGTATAGTATTGTACTTTAATATTAGTCGCTTCATAAATAAAGTTTCTAATAATACGACTCAAACTTTGATAAGCGTGCCTTTCTGATATTTTGTTTTCATTATACTCATTTGTTAAGTCTTCTATTTTTAATAAATATTTCTTTTTTATTTCGTTTAAATCTTTTGTATTAGGAATGATTATGTTTTCAATTTTTTTCTTTTCTTTTATAAATTTTCTACTTACATATAATATAATTATTAGGATACAAATAATTATTATAGGTACTAGAGAATATGTAAATAATGGTCTTAATTCAGAAGTGACGTGCATACTTATGTTCCTCCAATAGTTCTATAATTTTTTGATTGATTTCTTTAACTGAACTAATAGATGTCATACAAATATTATTTTTCTTAACTTTCTTTAGATTATCATCGTTAATATTAT
>CAZIUY010000129.1:0-2525 GCA_964542625.1 uncultured Muribaculaceae bacterium
TTACTGTCTGGCGTTGTCCAGTATGTGGTTATGAAATAGAAATAGACGAGTTACCAGAAGACTTTAAATGTCCTATATGTGGAGTCGGTATGGAAGAATTTATAAAAATAAAACGATGAAAATCGTTTTTAATTTAACTTGTTCTTTAATCCATCCTCCATATTTATTTTGGTTGGAATAATATATTTAGCATCCACCTTATGAGATATTAAATTCGTGATAACTTTCATTGCTCTCGATCCATCGAACCACTTTGGATTATCACTATTTAATCTTATTTTATCCAAAGATTTTTTAAAAGCATCCCTATCATATTTATCACTCATATCTCTAGTTATCATGTATTTTTGATTATCCACATCGTATAGTGTGTTATCTAATAATTCATACTGAGCATTATTATACCAATATAAGTGGTCTCCTCCTGCTAATATTAAAATATCAGCTTTTATATCGATATCATCGATTAAATCATTTATATAGTCATATACTAAATCGAATGTAACAGTTGGGATATCTTCCTTTAAACTCTCAAATTTGTTTGTAACATCTACAACTCCAAAATCATAATACTTTTTGTCGATTACTTTTTTATCTTTCGTAAATATAAGTTCGATAGAACCACCTCCACCGATGAAGATGCAAATATTTTTATCATAATCAATATCACTATAGCATCCTAGTGCTGTATAGTATGCTTCATCTTCCTGGCTGACTACTTCAATTTTTAATTTAAACTTTTCATATAATTTTTCATTTACTTCTTCTAATTCTTCTTTAGAAATACTTCTAAAGATACTACATCCATAAATATGAATATCCTCAGAATATTTTAGTGATTCTTCTATAATCATATATAATTTATCTAAATCAGATTCAGCTAATTTTTTATTATAATTCTTTTTAAATTCGATAGTAGTATTGTTCTCATATATAACTTTATTATTTTCATAAATATGAGTTTTAGTATTGTTACTACCTATTTCTATAATTCCGTATCTTCTTTCCATTTCTACTCACTTCCTTGTGCTCATTATAACATAACCCTGGGTCATTTAATAGATTAATCTTGGTATTGATTTGCTAAAAATTTCGTTATATAATTCTTATTAGGAGGAAAGAATTATGGAATTAAAAGGAAGTAAAACTGAACAAAATCTCATGAGTGCATTTGCTGGAGAATCTCAAGCAAGAAATAAATATACATTCTTTGCTAGTAAAGCAAAAAAGGATGGTTATGAACAGATTGCTGATATCTTTGAAGAAACTGCTAAAAATGAATTAGAACACGCTAAGATGTGGTTTAAAGAATTAAATGGTGGAGAAATTCCTACGACGAGTGAGAACTTACTTGCCGCTGCTGAAGGCGAAAATTATGAGTGGACTGATATGTATAAAGAGTTTGCAGAAGTCGCCGAAGAGGAAGGATTCACAGCGATTGCAGCTAAATTTAGAATGGTTGGAGAAATTGAAAAACATCACGAAGAAAGATATAGAAAACTTCTAAAGAACATCGAAGATAAAGTAGTATTCTCTCGTGATGAAGATGCCATTTGGATTTGTAGAAACTGTGGTCATATCGTCATAGGTAAACAAGCTCCATCAGTTTGTCCAGTATGTGCTCATGCTCAAAGTTACTTTGAATTAAAGAGCGAGAATTATTAAAAGGGATATTCCCTTTTTTTCTTATTCTTGCACTTTTTTAATATAGTCTTTATAATATGAGTAAATTCATATGAAAGGTAGAAAGTGTCGTTGGTGCTAAATGAAGAAAAGTAAAAGAAAAAAATTTCATGAAGAATTAAAAAGAATAGTTAAAGAAAGTAAGAGGAGCTCGATAGTCGTATACTTCATTTTAAGAGCTCTCGTCATCTTATGTATGGTCTTAGAGTTTATTAGGGGAGATATTAATAATGCTATGTTATGTTTATTATCACTCATCTTATTTATCATACCATTCTTTATCGAAAAAAAGTTTAATATAGAGCTTCCTAATACCTTAGAAATCATCATCTTATTATTTATATTCTCGGCAGAAATTCTAGGAGAAATAAATAACTTCTATGGTACTATACCGTATTGGGATACGATACTTCATGTAATAAATGGTTTTCTAGCCGCAGGAGTTGGATTTGCCTTATTTGACTTACTAAATAATAATGTCGATAGTATCAACTTATCTCCCTTGTTTTTAGCAATCGTTGCGTTCTGTTTCTCGATGACGATAGGAGTCTTATGGGAGTTCTTCGAGTTTGGGGCAGATAAATACTTAAAAGCAGATATGCAAAAAGATAGAATCGTGACATCGATAAGTTCGGTCGAGTTAAATACAGAAGGTAAGAATGTACCTATCAAGTTAAATGATATCGATCATACGATTATATATTCTAAAGATGCCGATGGTAATATCATCGAAACTAAAATAGATGGTTATTTAGATATCGGTATAATCGATACTATGAAAGATTTATTAGTTAACTTTGTAGGAGCCCTATTCTTCAGTATATTTGGCTATATCTATATAA
>CAZIUY010000130.1:0-2516 GCA_964542625.1 uncultured Muribaculaceae bacterium
TGTGATTATAAGTATCTTTACTAAATAAGTGTTCGACCCCTACTCTTTCAAAGCTAGTTATAGTACTGTAATCAAATTCACTCGTAAAGATAAACGATGTCGAGTTATTAACTAAACTAGCCGTTACACCATTATATTCATTATATTCTTTTTCTTTCTTTTGATATTTAGTATATTCTATAGAGTACTCGTCTAAGTTTTCATTAAAATAATTATATTTCATAGTAACTTTTGTCAATTTGTTTAGATAGAACTCATAATCATAAGAAGTATTACCATTTTGACAAATTAGATTATATAAACCAGATTCATCTGTCTTTACTGTTTTTGCTTCGATAACAGTATCATCTGTATGACTTACTATAAAGTATGTCGTCGTACTAATATTTAAGTTAGATACATCTATTTCTAAGTCTAAAGATTTATTTACAGTACCTTTTAAGATACGTCTTCCGACGAATGTCTTTTTATTTTCAAAAAATTCTAAATAATAGTTAGCACTTGTTAAATCAAATGTATTATCAGAAGTAATAGTTACTTTTAAGATATTATTTTCTAAAGAGATATTACTTAGTGTAATTTCATTAAATTCTAAAGACTTTTTAGAACCTATTTGATAAAATGCACTACTTGCTACTTGTGATGATTCTTCTAAACTACTACTAGATTCTTCTTCTTTATCAGTACCTATTCCTAAAAATTCAGCGACATTAGAATTATATTTATGATAGATTTCTGGAACAAAAAAGACGAATCCAATTAAAATAACGAATATTATTAAAATAAAAAGGGGTTTGCCAGCTTGACTTTGTTTTTCTTTTTCATCTTCTCCTGACACATTATCACCTACTATTCTTCATACTTAACATTCTATCACAAATATATATTAAATGCTATTTATTTCTTCAAGGAAAAAGACCAATTTAATCTTGGTCTCATCCTTGTGTTTACTTAATTAGTTATTAACTGCGTCTTTTAATTTAGTTCCAGCTTTGAATGTAACTACAGTTTTTTCTGGAATAGAAATAGGTTGCTTTGTTAATGGATTGATTCCTTCTCTAGCAGCACGTGTCTTAGCTGTGAAAGTACCAAAACCGATGAATGCTACTTTACCATTTTTCTTAAGTCCAGATGTAATTCCTTCCAATACTGCATCTAGAGCACGACTTGAGTCTGCTTTAGTAAGACCAGTTTTACTAGCTACTAATTCTACTAATTCTTGTTTTGTCATTTTAAATACCTCCTATATTTTCTATTTTGTAAAGAACATTGACAAACTTTATTCCTTACATTCAATAAGTTATCATTTTACATAATAAAAATCAAGTAAAATTGCGTTTTTTTAGTGAAAATTCATGAATTTGACAATAAGTAATGAGTTAAGTAGTACTAAATAGCCTCTAGATGACAAACGCAATTAAGTTATTAGAACCTTTATTGACTATCTTAGTAATAGTAGAACCTAATTTATTACGTGTTGCATCAGGCATCATCGCTAATTTCCCTTGAATACCTTCTTTGACGATTACATCTAGACTTCTACCGAAGATTTCACTCTTCCATATGCTAGAGGGATCTACTTCATAATCTTTCATCAAATAGTTGATTAATTCTTTACTCTGTAATTCACTACCTATAATTGGTTCGAATACACTTTCGACATCGACTTTAATTAAGTGAATACTACTAGCAACAGCTTTTAGTTTAACACCATACTTATTACCTTGTTTTATTATTTCAGGAGTCTCTAATTTCATGTCTTTTAATTCTGGATACATGATACCATAACCGGTACTCCTTGCCATCTTTAGAGCATCTTTAATCTGAAGTGTTTCACTTTGTCCCTTCTTGTATTCTGTAAATACTTTTAAGATTCCTGCTCTATTTAAAGATACGTCTCCCATGACTTCTTTTAGTGTCTCTTGATATAATTCACTCTTAGCATCTATCTTTAGTGTTACTATACCTCCCCCAGCATCGAGATTACTTATATAACACTTTTCAATATAAAGAGACTCATCGAAGTGACTTATGATATTATCGACATCTTTTACTTTCTCGACGTCAGTAACAGATTCTCTTATTTTATCTAGAAATTCTTTTTTAATAGGGTGTTCGTTATCTAAGATGTGTATCCACTCGGGAATAGAGACTTCTACTTCTAAGACAGGAAATTCCATGAGAGCTTTTTTTAAAATAGACATAATATCTTGTTCGTTCATCGCTTCGACGCTTATAGGTAAGACTGGTACACCATATTTTTCTTCTATTTCACTAGATAGCATCATCGTGCCTCTATTCGTAGGGTGGACAGTATTCATAATGACGATAAATGGTTTACCTAAAGCTTTTAGTTCACTTATGACTCTATCTTCAGCACTAATATACTCACTTCTAGGTATTTCTCCAAATGAGCCATCTGTCGTAATGACTATACCAATAGTAGCGTGGTCTTTGATGACTTTTTCAGTACCTATTTCTGCGGCTTCGATGAATGGTATTTCTTCGGGAGTCCA
>CAZIUY010000131.1:0-2420 GCA_964542625.1 uncultured Muribaculaceae bacterium
TTATATGAATAGCATGAATATAAATATAGAGTCAGGTGGAGTCAGTAGCTCTAAAGTTCAATATAAGGTTGGTACAAGTAGTAATACAGCCAATATATCTAATAGTGGTAATGTAACAGGTGGAGAAATAGATTATGGTGATGCACCTAGTTTTGATTATGAAGGTTATTTAAGTAGTTTAGGACTCGACTTTACAGAATTTTTAAATAGTTATGGTTTTGTCCCTGAAGACGTCGAGAGAATTAATAATGGTGAAATTACTTTGCAGGAGTTACTAGATGAAATTTATAGTGATGAAGATAATACGCGAAGAAAAAAATTATTTGAGGCTAATACTTTATCTAGTTTGGCTGGTGGATATAGTAGTGAAAGTGAAGTACAAGCTGCAATAGATGCATATAACGAACAAATAAATGAATTATCTAATTATAATTTTGAAAGAGATAAATATGCTAATGTAACAGCCAACTTTTTAAGACACATAGAATATGATGGCTTTTCTGAAGCATCGGATATCCCCGTCATGTGGGCGAGTTATGACGATGCTGGAAATTTAGAATACAGATATACTGAACCAGATGATACGACTTATTACAGTGCATATACTTATAAAGATATTTACGGTGAAGATTCGACTCAGTATCAAGAATTACTGAGTGTCTTATATAATTCTGAGACAGGTGAGTATTCTTGGGATGGAACGGAAGCACAAGAGTATTTTAAAAAGAACTTAGATGGTAGTGAAACTCTAAGAGAGATAACTGTTGCCAAAAATCAATTAGAACAACTCGGTATGATATGTGTCAATTATAATTCCATAGAAGATATAGAAAATGATATTGCTGCTTTATTACTAGAAAAGGATGGGTTAGAAAGTGACACAGAAGAAGTAAATTATGCCAAATCGACGAAAGCAGTACTCGATATGATGGCAAATGGTGAAAATTTTATAGCAGCAACGAGTGAAATAGCTGTTGCTTGGGAATATACAGATGAATATGGTGTTACACATATTAAATATGATAACCCCAATAGTAGTGCTTATACACCTAAGACTTATGTCGATTTATATGGAACTTCGACAAGTGAGTATCAACAGTTAAGTACTTTACTAGAGAGCACTGCATATGACTCTATGCGAGGACAAAATATTGCTACCCACGAGTGGACTAATTCCCCTGAACAACAACAATTTGTCTTAGATTTAGAAGCAACTATCGATGAATCACGAAAGCCTAATGCTGAATCCAATGAAAGAATTCAAGAAATAGATAAAGAAATCGAACAACTACAATATATTCGTGATTATGTTAAAAATGAAGTAGATTATTATGTCAATAATGTCGAACAGTATACATATAAGAGTGACTTTACAGAAAATAATGGTGTTAATGAAAACTTAAATATAGTAGCACAGAATATTAATTCTCTTGCCATGGATTCTCTAAATAATGTTCCTTTTGGAGGGGAAGTACCTACTAGTTATACTATTAGTGATGATGATAGTAAGCTCGCTATCATTAGTGCTTTAGTCAACAATACAGGAGAGTTTACAGTCGATAAAGATTATAACTGTGTAACTAGCTGTGGATTAGTTATTAAAGGGGATCAATTTTTAAATCACTATATCGACTGTGCTCACCTCATGACTGATGAAGAGACGAAAGTATTTAATTATATTATGAATACACAAGGGTCTAGTGCAGCTCTAGACTACTTAGATGATATCGATAGTGAGTTAGATACTAGACGCGTTGCCGAGATGCAAGCTGAGGATACAGCTTGGGCTGAAGAACATGAGTTTTTAGCATCTCTTTCTTCTGTCGTTACGACTCCTTTTGAGAATATTAGTTCATCATGTTATGCCATGTGGTGTGTCTTATCGAATCAAGAAATTTATCAGACGAATACCTATATTCAAGGGGATGTCTTTAGGAGTGCTGTTGCCGCGGAGATTTTAAGAGATTATGGAGATGAAGGTAAACTTGTATATGATATTATAATGGGTATCGCAGACGCTGCATTCTCAACAATTTTAACTGGAGGTATTCCAGGTTCTACACTAACAGAACCTGCAGCGTCGTTAGTCAAAAATATGATAAGTTATACTATTTCTACTTCAGATAAATTCGTCGATACAGTAAATAGTATGAAGAATGGAGACTTGAGTGATGTCAATGTCGTATTATATTCTCTTGGTGTTACGATAGCAGCCACAGCAACAGATGTCGGCTTGGGTAAACTTACCAATTTTGAGTTCGGAAATTTCAATAATTGGATAGATAATCTCGATGAGATAGCATCGAGCCCTGAATTAAAGAAACGTATCAATAGTGTCTTTAGTGCTATAGAAAGTTCTATATCGAGTGATGAGAAGTCATTTATTAAAAACTTAGAATCTTTCTATTTAGATAATGCTT
>CAZIUY010000132.1:0-2400 GCA_964542625.1 uncultured Muribaculaceae bacterium
GAACTACTACTAGAGCTCGAAGACGGTCTAGATGTCGTAGTCGTAGTAGGAGTGTATGTTGGAGCACTATAATAGTAGTTTGCCGTTAATGTAACATTACTAGTGATGGTAACTTGTGTGGAGCTAGTTATCTGTGTACCATTTAAATACCAACCGTTAAAATAATAGTAACCACTTTTAGAAGCAGTAGGAAGTGTTCCATAGGTGGAACCGTACGTGACGGTCTTACTCGTTTGACTAACAGAACCACCATTTGCATTGAAAGTAACAGTGTAAGTGTTTGCTTGCCAGTGAGCATATAGCGTAGAATTTGACGCTGTTTTCATGACAGTTGAACTAGTTATGGCTGTACCACCACTAGCGGACGTGTACCAACCAGTAAATGTATAACCCGTCCTAGTGGCTGTAGGAAGTGACCCATAAGTGCTGTCATAAAGAACACTACTACTACTCTTAGAAGATGTTCCTCCGTTAGCATCATAAGATACAGTATAAGAGTTTGGTGTCCAATGAGCATATATCGTATGATCATCTAGTTTAGTCATGATAGTAGAATTAGTTACGACTGTACCACCACTAGCCGCTGTATACCATCCAATAAATGTATAACCAGTTCTTGTTGGAGTTGGTAGGTTACCACCATATCCATAATTTTTATTATAAGTTACGATTTTACTAGTTGGAGAAACTGATCCACCATTAGGATTGAAAGTAAGTTTGTAGGTATCAGGTATAACTACATAATTAGCTTGCTGGGCACTAGGTATAGTACCATCTGAATTAGATCTTGTCCTCGATACGATGGCAGTATAAGAACTACCGACTACACTAGTATCGAAGTTCGTTATTTCATAACCTATACTAGAAAGTTGTCCAACTAGTATATCATAATCCTTAGAACCATCTCTATATACTTCATGTATTAAGATAGGTACATCACTACTAGTTGTACCTCGAACTATAGAATTACCTGTATTAATAGTTACAGTAAAAGAAACAGTATCCTGGTCTGATGAAAGAACATATACTGTTCTAATACTAGTTTTTTCTATACCTAAATCAGGATCATTATATTTATATGTAATATTATATGTTCCTACTTGGGATGGATTGACATTACAAGATGTTACTCTTAAATTTACTCCATTTGTATCAAAGTAATTTCCAGTATACATCCTCGCTTGGTCACTAGCACTTTCATTGTTATTCATCAAGAACATTTTACTCTTATATGATACATATGAAGAATCACTAGGATTAGTAACTAATCCTTGATATAAATTACTACTATAACTACACCAAGTGCTAGATGAAGTATTGGCATCATAATCGACATCTAAAGTATCGATTCTTAATTGCCATGCACTAGTACTAGTACTAGGTGCAACTGGATAAGTATAATCTAGATTATCGCCAACATTTAATTGGACTCTTACCTTTTCATCATCGCTTATTACCTCTCCTGTTTCTGGGTCTTCTATATCTTCACTTAAGAGACCAGCATCTCTTAAGTCACCTACAGAGATATCGACATAACCATAACCATTATAGAGATTCTCTACTTCATCAGGATTAGTCGTGACATAGACATTAGCCGCGGACATAATCTGATTGACGACGAGTTCACTTTCTTCTGTCTTTTGTTTTCGCATATTTTTGACAAAATTAACAGAGAATATACCAGCAATTATGACAATAAATACGATTACGACAATTAGTTCTATTAAAGTAAACCCTTTTTTATTATTTTTCATTTTGTTCATCCTTTCCTATTATTAATATTTTGGTATTAGAAGTAATTCATCACTGACAGTATCTACTATAGAACTATAGAATTTTGGACAATCTACTTCAACACTATCTTCTTTAGTAATAATCTCTACCTCGACCATATCATATTCATAGATATTCTTTAAATATAGACGAAACTCTGTTACTAGATTAGATTCTATCTTGATATTAGCTGTAACATCTTCACTTACTTCTAAATCTAAGAACATACTACTTAATAAAGCATTTATCTTACTTGCTTCGATACGAATACTATAATATCCATCAGAGTATTCTTTAATACTATTTAAGATTTCATATATATCCATATAAGTATGTTCTCTCTTAATTTTTTGATAACGATTACCGTATTGATAAAATATACCTTTCTTAGTTACATAAATAGGTTCATTCATATAACTAGTACTTGCTAATAAATTATTACCATCTCTTTTAATATCTACCGTATATTCATACTTCTCACCTGATTCTTCTACGACTTTAATATATATATCTTCACTATATTTAATATTTTTATTATCTTTAAATAAATATTTTATTAAAAATATTAATAAAAATATTATAATTATTATTAATAAAATAAATATAATTATTTTTTTTCTTTTCTTC
>CAZIUY010000133.1:0-2387 GCA_964542625.1 uncultured Muribaculaceae bacterium
AAAAAAATCATAACTGAGAGCAATCTCAAGAGTACTCTTGGTTTACAGGGATGGAATACATATTCTAATACGATATTTTTAAATGAAGATGATTATAATAATTTATTTTATAAGGGAGATTATCAAGTTAGTGTCTATTTAGAAGATTTAAAAACGAGTAGTGAAGTAATATCTAAACTTAATAATTTAGGATATGATACTTACTTTATGAAAGACAATCTCGTAAATGAAATGGCTGAGCTTTTAGGTGTTCTAAATTTATTTAGTGCTATTATATTCATAATTGCGACTGTTACATTATTCTTTATATCATATTTTATCATTAAAATCGTCTTAAAATCGAGGAATGTATATTTTTCTACTATCAGAATATTAGGGTCAACTAAGCAGATAGCAAAACAACTTTTAAATATCGAATTACTAATCGATATCAATATAGCATATTTAGTATTCTTAGTTCTTAGCCTTTTAGCAACGAGTGGTATTATTACATCTACATATATAGCTGATTTAATGACATACTTTACTTTCAAAGATTATGTCCTCATCTATATAATACTCATCGTCATGAGTTTATTAATCTCTAATAGATATTCTCGTAAGCTATTTAAAGATTCTGTGATGAAGACTTATAGAGAGGATGTGTAATTATGATAACATTAAAGAATGTCAATAAGTATTTCTTTAGACATAAGAAAAACGAGATTCATGTCATAAATGATACGAACATCACTTTAGAAGATACTGGTCTAGTTGCTATCTTAGGTCCAAGTGGCTCAGGAAAGACCAGTCTATTGAATGCGATTGGTGGATTAGATAATATAGATTCTGGAGTAATTTATATAAATAATAAGAAGATGCCACGGCATAATAGTCACTTAAAGGATAAGTTAAGAGTTCTAAATATCGGTTATATATTTCAAAACTATAATCTTTTAGATAATTTGACTGTCTTTGAAAATGTTGCTATATCTCTTAAAATGGTCGGCATCAAAGATAAAAAAGAAATCAAGAAGCGTACCTGTTATATTTTAGAAGAAGTTGGTATGTATCGATTTAGAAACAAACTTGCGGGTATGCTTTCGGGTGGAGAAAGACAAAGAGTCGGTATAGCCCGTGCTCTAGTCAAGAATCCTGATGTTATCATTGCCGATGAACCGACTGGTAACTTAGATTCTAAAAATACCATCGAAATCATGAATATCATTAAATCTATTTCGCAAAAAAAGCTAGTCATATTGGTAACACATGAAAAAGATTTAGCATACTTTTATGCTTCTAGAATAATTCACTTAGAAGATGGTCGTATTACTCTCGATAAAGACAACGAACATGAAAATGAATTGGATTATAGAATCGATAATAAAATTTATTTAAAGGATTTTAAAAATGTAGATAGTCTAGTAAATGACTCTAAGAAAGTAAGATTTTATTATGATAATGATGAAGATATATCATTAGATATTATCATAAAGAATAATAATATTTATATTAAGACTAATACATCACATAAAGTAGAAGTAGTCGATGAGTCTAGTGTAATAGAACTGATAGATGATAGTTATAAAAAGATATCTAAAGATGATTATGAAAATAGTTCTTTCGATATTAGTGTATTAGATAATTCTAAAGTAAAACTAAGATATAGTTCTATCTATAATGTGTTTTCTATGTTTAAAGATTGTTTTAAAAAGGTAGCAAGTTATACTTTTCTTAAGAAGATTCTCCTAATTGGATTCTTTATATCTTCTATGTTTATCGTCTATTCTATTTCCTTTATGGCTGGGGCTATGAATATTAAAGATAAAGAATTTGTCAGTGTACATAAAGAATATATCGAAATAGAAAATAATGCTAATAATTTAGATGACTTTAATAAAATAAAGAGCTTAGAGGGAGTAAATTATGTTATTCCAGGAGATTCATTAGTAAATATTAAGATTAAGAATGAAGAATTTTTACAATTAAAAGATATAACTGTCAAAGGGGATGTTTCTTTAGCATCAACTCTATTACTCGAGGATGAAGATATAATATATGGGGAAAGACCAAAAGATATAAACGAAGTCGTAATAGATGAGTTAGTTATAGATAATTTTAAAGAAGAGTTCTATGAAATGAACTTGTTAAATTTTAAAGATTATCAAAGTCTCATTGGACTTACTATAGAAGTAGGTGCATTGGGATACAATATGAAAGTCGTCGGTATTTCTAATTCTAATTCACCATCTATATATACACTCGAAGATAGTTTTATAAATATTATTACTACTTCTAATATCGATTCTAATCAAACTATTACCTACGATGCGAGCGAAGTAGACTCTATTAATAATATTATAAATTATGACTTTAAAAAAGATGATATAACTTTAAAGAGTGGTAGG
>CAZIUY010000134.1:0-2352 GCA_964542625.1 uncultured Muribaculaceae bacterium
CTATCTTTGATAGTATAACCATCACTACCATTACTTACCCAAATATGAGCATCTTCTTCACCATATTTCTTACTATCTACTTCGATTTTTTTAGCGACCATAAAGGCAGAATAGAACCCTACTCCAAATTGTCCTATTACATCGATATTTTCTCTATGTTCGTTTTCTTTTTTAAATAGTAGTGAGCCACTTTCACATATCGTACCTAAATTAGTATCTAGCTCTACTTCGCTCATACCTATACCATTATCTTCAACTGTCAATGTACGATTCTTTTTATCAAAACCGACAGTTATATTTAAATCTTCTTTTTCGATAGTTATATTCTCATCAGTGAGTGACATATAATATAATTTATCTAAAGCATCACTAGCATTAGATATTAATTCTCTTAAGAAGATTTCTTTATTAGTATAAATAGAATTGACCATCAAGTCTAATAATCTTTTTGATTCTGCTTTAAATTCATGTTTCTTCATTAATATTCCTCATTTCTAAAGATAAATTTAACACTATTTTTAGCACTTGTCAATATAAAGTGCTAAAAAGTATCGTCAATAAAACTTACAACGAAGTGTAAGTCTTATGTTTAATTATTATCGACAAATTCGACCATTTTTTTGAATACTGCTGGATTCTTTTCGACTTTGGCAATTAAATCATCATGATCGAATTTAGAAAATATATTCTTAAAACTCTCTAAATCTCTTAAAAATATTTCTGGATATTTGACTACTACTTGACTGAAGTTAGTTACACCGAAGTCTTTCATATATTTTATATTATCTTTGATTATACCTTCGAATAATGATAATTCTCCATAAGTTTTATCATCGAGGTTTTCTTTGACGACATCGAGGTCTCTACTATCTAATCCAAAGTCATATAAATATTCTAATGCTTTCATAGATTACCTTCTTTCATATTTTTAACTTTTCTCAAGAGAGTAATTTCTGGTCCGACGGTCTTCATCATCTTTAAATCATTACCATCTATAGAGTTTATAGCTTTAATGACATCTTGCTCACTCATTTCAAAACTTGTAGTAGAACCATCCTTGTGAGCGATAGTATTACCGACTAGATTCGATAAATCTTTATATGTCGTACCATAAGGCATCAATAACTGATTGACTGTATCTTCGATATTATCATCTATACTTTTCGTCTCTTTCTTTGCCTCTTCCATAGTCGGTGCATTTAATATTGCTTCCCAATTAGAGAAATCACTATCTAATATAGGACTAGATGTAACTGGCTCTTTAACGTCTTCTTTTACAGGTTCTTTAAACAAACTATCTAAGTTATCGGTATAGACTTTTTTCTCTTCCTTAGCATCTTTACTTTCTACAGGTTCTTTTACAGGTTCTTCAGTCTTTGCAAAACCCGTTAAATCATATAATTGTTTTAAAGAATCGACATCAGACTCTTCCTTTTTAGTTACTTTAGGAATTTCTTTCTTCTCTTCTTTAGGTGCACTATATGATTCTTTTTCTAATTCATCTAGTACTGATCTCGTAGAAGTAGTATGTCTACTAGTTCTATCTTCACTAGTATCTTCTACTTTACTGATAGAAGGAGTAACCTTACTAGGTTCTACTCTTCTAGTAGTCTTAATATCGGACTTTTTAACGAGTTCTTTTCTATTTGCTATTTCATCTAAGTCGAGTGATGCTTTTTCTGTTACTTTCTCTAAATACTCTAGAGCCTTATTGTACTTAAACAACTCTAGATTATAGCCCTCTTGACTTTTAGTTAATTCTTCGATTATCTTCGTAAACTCTGAAATATTATTCTTGATTGCTTCGATATCACTATTTAGACGAGCTATTTCAGAACGATTCTTTTCGACATCTTTTTCACAGTTAGCTTTAGCACCATCGATAATTTCACTATATAGTTCTTTAGTTTCACCTTTAGAAGTTGCGGAATAAGCATCCGCTATCTTCTTATATGTACTTTCGACATTCTCTATAGCATCTTTGATATCGTCTATTCTCGTTTCCATCTTCGTAATCTCATGCTCACATTTTTCACGAGATAACTCATTATCCGCTATTTCTTTAGATGTATCTTCGATTTTAAGCTCATACTCTTTAATATTATCTTTAACATTTTCAATGAGGGCAGTAAGTACATCTTTAGTTCTACCTACAAAACCAGTGAATATTTCTAAACTTCTTTCATCATCAAATTCAAATTTTTCCATACTAGTACTCTCCCTTACTATTCTGTACTCATTTTAGCAAATATTTATGTAAATGTAAATAATTTTTGTTCTCATTTGGTTAGGTTTTGGTAACTATTCACACCCCAGTGAGTAGTTTTTTTATTGAAAGTCAGTTGAAAATAG
>CAZIUY010000135.1:0-2329 GCA_964542625.1 uncultured Muribaculaceae bacterium
ATCAGAACTTCGAAAAGCACATCAAGAAAATGATAAAGCGGTTATGGAAGCATATGGTTTTAATTGGAAAACAATGAATGAGTCTGATTGTGTTGCAGAACTTATGAAAATGTATAAGGATATTGTAAAAAATGATTAGTAATATTATTTCAATAATATCCTTTTTAATTTTGTTATTTAATTTTATATCGACATCTCTATGGCGAGCATATTAATTGCATTTTATCTTCATTTACGTTATAATCTAATTGTAAAGATTTTATAAAAATACATAAATTTACATAAGTGAAGCAAAATACTAATGGTGAATATCATGATAAAAGAAACATTTATAAAATCTAAAGGTATACGCTTCGACATATGCGATGATTATCATCTATTAATAGATAATCTTTCTAATCCATATTGTTATAACTTTGGTAACATAGAAAAGAATAACAATCCCGCGAATATGAAGAAGTTGCAGAACAAAGTAAATAGTGATTATTTTTATAAAAGATAATCTAGGGAGGTAATAATATGTTAAATACAGAAAGAGTTTATGAACTTATGCAAGATAAAGAGATTTATACTTTATCGGCATTATCGAGAAGTTCTGGTATAGCTTATACGACATTGCAATATATGTTAAATGGACATGATGTATATGTAGGAACTATCATCGAACTTGCTAAGTTCTTTAATGTACCAATCGACTATATAGTCAATAAATCATATGGAATACGCGTCGTCAGTGAAACTAAAGAAAAATTTATAAATACGACTAATTTAGTCGAGGCTATTGTGTCAACAGATCTGTAATCCATTTGCAAACTAGACGTTAATAGGTTATAATGTATGTATACGAATTAGTTCGCATTTTGAGGAGATACATATGGAAAATATAATTTTAACTATCAAAGGTCTACTTAAATCCTTTGAATTAAGTGATTTGTTTTTTTTCGCTATTACCCTAGTTTTAATATTACTTTTAATTTACATTATTTATCTAATTAGGTTAGATGATCTAGAAAGTAATAATCGAGATAGTGAAGAACCTAAAGAGGTAAAACCACATCCAAGTGAAAAGCCATTAAAAGATATCGTCGATAAGATAGAAACAGACTATAAACCACGTCCAATCGATTTAAGTGAATATGAAAAAGAACAGGAAGATACTGCGATTATAAGTTATCAAGAACTTATCGATAGAGCGTCTAACTCGAACAATATTTATTATGAAGACGAATATAATAGTGGATTCGATGATGTCTTAGTACAAAAGGTCGATAATAAAGAATCGAATACTCAGGAGCTCGTCAATATTCCTAAAGTTATCATGATGAGCTATGAATCGGAAGAAGCTTTCTTACACGCTTTAAAAGTCTTACAAAAGAACTTAGTTAGATAATTGATTCTAGGGGGTATATCATGAAGTTTAATGTCATTACACTAGGTTGTAAAGTAAATAGTTATGAATCAGACTATATAAAAGAACAATTTAAGGCGGATGGATTTAAAGAAGTAGAATTATCTGATAATCCTGATGTCATCATCGTCAATACCTGCTCTGTTACTAATCAAAGTGACGCGAAGAGTAGGCATTTTATCAGGTTAGCAAGGAAGACTTGTCCTCGTGCTATCCTCGTTGCTTGTGGGTGTAGTACCCAAAATCATCAAGAAGAACTATCTAACTTAGATATCGATATCTTGATAGGTACTAAAGAGAAGACAAAGATATTATCTTTAGTTAAAGATTATATAAATACTCATAAAAAGTATGAGAAGTTTTATGATGTCAGTAATACTGAATTTGAAGACATGAGTCTATATCATGAGAATACTCATACGAGAGCATTCGTCAAGATTCAAGATGGTTGTAATAATTTTTGTTCTTATTGTATCATTCCTTATTTAAGAGGAAACATTAGAAGTAAAGATATCGATAAAGCATACTTAGAAATTAAATCACTAGTGGAGAGTTCTCATGAAGAAATCGTCCTAACAGGTATTCATACAGGTTCTTATGGGGCAGGTACACCATATGATTTAGTCGATTTAATAAGAAAAATAAGCACTATAGATGGACTTAAACGTATTAGGATTTCTAGTATCGAAGTAACAGAACTATCAGATAAGTTTTTAGATGAACTAAAAAATAATCCCAAGATGTGTGATCACTTACATATTCCTTTACAGTCTGGTAGTGATACTATTTTAAAATATATGAATAGAAAGTATGACTTAAAATACTATGAAGATAAGATCAATAAGATTAGGAGTATTCGTCCTAATATAAGTATTACTACGGACTTGATAGTAGGGTTTCCTCATGAATCTCGTGAGGATT
>CAZIUY010000136.1:0-2321 GCA_964542625.1 uncultured Muribaculaceae bacterium
TTAATCATAATCCATACGAAAATTATGAAGCAACGAATATGATACAATTCTTCTTAAAAACCTTTGGAGAGGGAATTACTAATTCTTACCTGAGACCATACAACGAGAAAATTTGGAAATATGATCCAGCATTTATGAATACTAGTATGGTCGATAGAATACCTAAACCAACAGAAGAAGAAATAAGAAGAAGTGCAGCAGGAGAAACAATTCAAGGATATTTACATCAATTATACTTTAGCTTTCCATCTAAGGGTGGTATAGAAGCAGTTCCTGATGGGTTCTTAAAAAGACTTAACAAAGACAAATGTAAAGTAGTCACGAATGCTAAAGTAACTAATATTATAAAAAGAAATAATGGATATATAGTAACCGCAGGTGATAAGACATACGATGCTGACCTCGTCATTTCTACTATACCAGTTCAAGAATTAACTAATAGTTATGAAGGGGCAACTGTAGAATTAAAGAATCATGTCGATGCTTTAAGATTTAATTCTATCAAGATACTATTTGCTAAATTACCATATGATTTATGTGGAGATAACTTTGCCTTCATGATACCGGATAAAGATGTTATATTCCATCGTATTTCTAAAATGGACTTCTTAGGAAGTGAGTATCATCACTCACCTGATGAGGCGACATACATGATAGAAGTAACTTTCCGTAAGAATGATGAAGTAGATAGAATGAGTCTAGATGACCTAAAGAAGAGGGTTAGTGATGGCTTAGTAAAAATTGGGTTTGCTAAGACGAAAAAAGATGTAGAATATATCGATGTAACGAGTTATGAATATGCTTATGTCATATATGATATAAATCATAGTGAGAATATGAAATACATAAGAGATTTCTATGATAAAGAAGGAATTATCTTGAATGGTCGATTCGGAAACTTCGAATATTGGAATATGGATAGAATATTGAGGGAGAGTAAAGAACTAAAGGACAAAATTATAAAGAAGTAAGGTGGGTATATGGAAAATAAAGAAAAATTAATAGTAAAAAAACACGTCAAGTGTAATAAACCAAAGGTGACAGTAATTGTCCCTGTCTTTAAAGTCGAAAAATATTTAGTACAATGTCTAAATAGTATAGTCAATCAGACTTTAGAAGAAATCGAAATTATCATCGTCGATGAAGGATTACAAGATAGATGTCGAGAAATAATCGATTATTTTGAAGCAAACGATCCTCGCATCATCGCTCCCCACCAGGCAAATGGTGGATATGGTGCATCATGTAATTTAGGTTTTAAGATGGCTAAGGGAGAATATGTTGCTATCGTCGAATCTGATGATTATATCGATAAAGAAATGTATGAAGAAATGTATGAATATGCTAAATCTTTAGATGCTGACGTCGTCAAAACACCTTATAAAGAATTTTATCAAAATGGTGTAAAGAAGAACTGTAACTATCGCAAACACATGAGAGAAGTAACACCTAGTGGTAAGTGCTTTTCTATGAAACAATTTGGAGATATGTTAAGTATTCATGCTTCCCTGTGGGCTGCTATATATAAGACAGAATATATTCGCAAGAATAATATAGAATTTGTGACTGCCAAGGGTGGTGCCTATGTCGATGTCGGTTTTAGAATCGATACTCTCATCAATACTGATAAAATTGCCTGGTTGGATAAACCTTATTATAATTATAGAGTAGATAGTGAAGGATCGACTACTAATAACTTTAACTTATCTAAGATGATTGCAAGATGGTCTGAAGTACATGATAACTTTAAAGATAATCAAGAAGATTATGATAAATACTATGGTAAATACTTGATATTAGATGAATACTTAAATACCTTAGGATGGCTCCATGTGTTAAGTGTTAGTAAACAAGATTTAGAAGGAATTATTAAAAATTTCTCATATGTTAAAGATGAGACTATTAAGGAATCTCCTGTGTTAGATAAAGAACAGAAGAAAGAGATATTAGATTTTAAAAAGGATCCTTCCTTAGTCTCAGTCCAATTTAAAAAGAAAGCAAGATTAAGAAACTTCGTCAAGTTAATAGTTAATATAATGTTAAGAATCGTCAAACCTGCACATTTTGCTATTATATTCACAGTCTTAATATTTTCTTTACTGATGGAATTTTATTTTAAAAATGGATTATCTAATATATTTCATTATGGTTCTATGATTTGTATCATATTATTAATTTTTCTTATACTGATGTTAGTGTTATACGAACTACTATACTTGACTTTACTTATAAGAAAAAGGATAAAAAGAAATGAAAGAGAAAACGAATAAATGGGAGTATAAAGTCACTATCGTCGTTCCGGTTTATAATGTCTCTAAATA
>CAZIUY010000137.1:0-2278 GCA_964542625.1 uncultured Muribaculaceae bacterium
ACATAATCGCCACTTTGCAAAGTAAATAGTTGCTTTTTTAACATTTCCTTGATAAAATGTAATTGCACCTGCCGGAATTGGTGAAGTGGTTAACACGCCGGATTGTGGCTCCGGTATGCGTGGGTTCGAACCCCACATTTCGGCCCATTTTTAAAATTAAAAAGTCTTTAAGGTTTTCCTTAAAGTCTTTTTTAAACTAATACGGCGTGAACTACCAAGCGATACTTACTATTTTGACAAGTAGATAAAGTAATTATTTTAGAATTAGGTAGAACCTCGACACCAAAATCATATATACTTCGTGAACGCATCTTTTCTATAAATGCTAAATAATCGTCTTGTGTATCGAAAGTATTATATAAATAATCATTAGTCGCGGCTATTTTATAAATCGAGAATATTCTCCATTGTTTATCACCATCGATAGTATTAAAAGTAATATACTGATTATTTACATTCTTATACCAGCTTTCATTTAATACCTTAGATAAATCTCCAAACATGATTCTTCCATTAGAAATATTATGACCATAAATGACAGTATTTTGATCTAATTCATCTGGATTATTTCTATAATCCATGAATATCCATCCCAAAGAATTAGAATTTTTATTAAAGTCATGATTTAAATAGTAGCTGTTATTTGTCGATTGTACGACTGGATAATTGACGGTAGTATTATTGACAGTAAGCCAGCCGACAGTATCGACGTTAGTTTCTTTTAATACTGATATAACTTTAGCATAGTTCTTATAATATGGACTTTGGTAACTAGATGTACTAGATGATGATGAAGTAGTAGGGGTAGTAGTACTTTCTTCAGGTACCTCTTCTACTATTTCTTCTTCATTATCTAATTCTTGATATTCTTCTAATAAATCTTCGATATCAGAAGAAATAGTATCTATTTCTTTAGAACTCTTATAAATATCATATTCTTTAATACCATATCCACAAAGACAAGAAATAATAATACCTACTAATAAATATTTAACAGTCGTAAAATTCAATAATTTTACGAAATTTTCTAATTTATATTCTTTCGTATAATCTATTCTAAAACGTATTTTATTCTTTTTCATATACTTAGATTTTTTAGCATAATTTTCTAGTTCTTGAAAGTGTTCTAAGTTTTCTTTAGTACCCTTAATATTCATTATAATATTTTTCTTATGTTTGTCTCTTAGTAACTTCATGATAGACTTTATTAAGTCCATACTTATATATTCAAAATAAATAGTTTTAAGATAAGTATTGATCGTTAAAAATTGTTCGAAATCAGTATAATCTAAATCACTAAAATCATAATCGATAATTATAGTTCTCTTATAGAATAAATCTGAATAACTTTCTAATTTATTAGTTCTCAAGAACTTACTTATAAAAAATACTTCCGCTCTCGTTTCTATTTTAACGGACTTAGTAGTATCGATTCTCTCGAGTAAATAGCTCGGTATATGATAACAATTAATGACCTTTAGAGTATCATTTTTAAGTATGGCTAAGTGCATATTATAAGTTATTACTATATCAGGTTTGATTACTAATTCTTCTATCGTAGGTATATATTCTAAAAGTTCTAAAGTAGTAATTATCAAATCTTCATCTTCGACGATAGCACGCATTATGTTATCATTCTTTACCATGACATTCAAGAATCCTGCGACTAACTTTAAATTATTCTTAAAATACTTTATATCGAAGATTAAATCATCTTCAGATATAATATTAGTATTATTTATATTCTTAATAGTATTATTTTCTATTTTATAGCCGATTATTAGGGTATCATTTTCTAATAAAAATTGAATCTTTTTCACTTGGTTCCCCTCACATTCAATATTATATTACCATAAAATAAAAAAAATTGTTTAAATATTAAAAAAAATACTGTATTTTTTTGTAAAATAGTGTTATATTTATATCAATCATAGGGAGTGATATATGAATTGGTGTATATTTTGTCTAAAACAGTTTAAAATAGAAAAGAAAGAGGTAATTTATGAAAAAAATAATTAAATATTTAAGTGTTTTCATGGTCATGGGAGCACTTGGATTACAAACAATAAATGTGTCTGCACTTTCCTGTGACAGTGGAGAGGTAGTACATACAAATTATTACTTATTCTTAGATGTTAACCCCCAAAGTTATTATCAAGAAAATTTAAGTAGTCTATCGAGTGGCTCATATTTTTATGAATACACGCGTGCTAAAAAGTATAATAATATACCAAGTTCTATAGAAGATTCAAGGAAGATTGCAACTGGACAAATAGAT
>CAZIUY010000138.1:0-2270 GCA_964542625.1 uncultured Muribaculaceae bacterium
TAAAAAACCAAAGATAAATAAAACTAGAGTAGTTGAAAATCTATCAATGATGTTGAATGCCTGGTTAGAATTTAAAAAGGATAAAATACTAGACATTATATCATGAGTTCTTTCATCTTTTTATTGATATTCAACTAACTATTAATTTTTCCAAAACTTTTTTACACTATCTTTATCTAGGTATATACCCTACTTTTTATCTTTATTCTCGATGTCTTTAGCACTCATTACTAATTCATCAAAATCCGAAACATATATTTTGTCTTGTACTATTCTATATTTTTCAAATTCTGCTTCGGCGTGTAATTTTGCCATTTCTGCTGATATTTTCCCATTATCTTGTAAAACTTCATGATCCCATAATTTTAAAAAACCATTTAATCTTTCTTCCCAGTCTGCCATCGTCATTGGAATATGTCTCATTGCTTGCATTTCTGCTAAATCTAAATACGCCGATACAATTCTTTCTAATTGTCCAATTTCATCCTCAGATAAATAGTTTTTTGCAATTAGACAATCATATTTATGTATTTTACTGTTTGGTGCACCTTGCCAAGAAGTTAATCCCATATATTCTTTTGTACTATCAGCCCTATTATATATTATTTCAGCTGCCGTATTTCCTGAGACTGCATAATGTAATTTGTTTTGAACAGAAGTAAAGAATCTAATTGTAGATTTTGCTGTCTTATCATAATCGATCGAAGTAGCATAAATATCTGTTATCTTTTGATAAAATTTTCTTTCAGACATTCTTATTTCTCTTATACGTTCTAGTTGTTCTTCAAAGTATTTTTCAGTTAATATGGAACCTCCATTTTTTAACCGTTCGTCATCCATTACCCAGCCTTTAATAGTAAAATCTTTGACTATTTGATTAGCCCATTTTCTAAATTGTACAGCTCTTTCATTATCAACTTTAAAACCAATTGCTATTATCATTTGCAAATTATAATGAACGACACTTCTTGAAACTTCTCTATTACCCTCTTTTTGAACTATTCGGAAATTCCTAATAGTTGAATCTTTTTCTAGTTCATTATCTTTATAAATATTTGATATATGTTCATTTATTGTTGCTACATTAATACCATACAGGGTAGCTAACATTTTTTGTGTTAACCAAATATTTTCATCTTCATACCTAATCTCAATTCCATTTTCTCCTGTAGCCGCAACATAAGTTAAATACTCGGCTGCACTGGAACGAATTAAATTTTGTTCTTTATTTTTTTGCAACTTTATCCCTCCTCATTTCTAATAGTTATTCGTAAGTCTTATTGGAAGAAGCTTTTTTTGAATATATACAACCACAATAGTCTTGTCTATAAAGGTGATACTTTTTAGATAACTCGATAGAAGTTTTATATCCATCCCTCTTTTTAAAATCAGCAGGTAAAAACTTTACTTTATCATCTTCTAGTGATAGACCTATTTCATTTATCCAATTAGATACTTTATAAGGACTAACAGAAAGGGATGTACTAAAGTATTCAAAGCCATGCTCGCGAGCCATATTCTTCGTATACTCTAGTCTCGCTTTATAACACAGGTAACACCTAGTCCCTCTTTCTTCATCTTCCTCGTGACCGCTAGATAATTTTTTGAATGCACTAGAGTCATAATCACAGTCTAAAAAATCTATTTTATTAGGACTCTTAATTTCTTTTAAAAATCTCTTTTGTTCTTGTTTTCTTTTCAAGTATTCTGTAAAGGGTTCTATATTAGGATTATAATATAGGACTGTTATATGAAAGTATTCTTTCAGTCTCCAAATACAAGCACTACTACAAGGTGCACAACAAGTATGCAAAAGTAGTGTTGGAGTGTGGTCTAGATTCTCAATAATTTTCTCCATTTCTAAATTATAATTCATTAGTCTTCACCATATTCTATAAAAGGATAATTACCAAAATCACAGTCTAGTGATAAAGTACCTTTTTTATCTCCTAAACTCGCATAAATCTTCTCATAGTAGTTTAATACTTCTAAGTGTTTATTATTTATATAGACAGTATTACCATCATTCATGCTTAACATAAATCTTTCTTTATCGATATATGTTCCATCACTACCTATAGAAGGTGTATATTCGATTTCGTTAATAGAACGTATTATATCACTTTTAACATCAATTAGTCCACTAATAAACTCTTTTAAAATATCTTCAGGAACATAATTTATCAAAGTAGGAACACTATATGTATTAGTAGTATCATAATGAGAGTTATCACTTAGTATGACAGTTTTATCACTCGTATAATAAAGAA
>CAZIUY010000139.1:0-2267 GCA_964542625.1 uncultured Muribaculaceae bacterium
AAGTATGTTAAATACTTATTGGACTTCTTGCCAATAGGTTATCAAAATATATCACTATTAAAAAGTGAAACTGATTCTTTAGATATTGTTAAATATACATCAACATGAAATTAATATAATAGAAAGAATTGCAACGCTCATCTACATTCGTAGAAAAGAAATCAAGTGAGGTACGGCTAAATACCTTAAATATATGCAATTCAATCTAAATATGTGCCACAAGTCTTCGTAAACATTTATTTACAAAACTTGTGAGTAGTATTATAGATTGGTAAGAATAATTTGTCAAGTCCAAACTGTCACTTTGGTACACCCCTATTTAGAAGCATATTTTCCTTTAATTAAGGGCGTATTTATGCTATAATCTTTAGTAAGTGTTGGGGAAGTGATGGAATTGAATCAGATTTATATTGGATATATTCAAGGAACACATGGACTAGGTGGATACTTAAAAGTTAAATGTAAATTCAGTTGTCTAAAGAAAGTATTTATTCCTTTAAAACATATATATTTAAATAACGAAGAACATATTATCTCTCAGTGTAAGTTACATAAAGGTTTTTATTTAATACAAATAGATGATTTAAAAGATATTAATTTAGTAGAAAAGTATATTGGATATGATGTCTATATAAATAGAGATGAATTAAATTTAAAAGAAGATGAATACTTGATAGAAGACTTAAAAGACATGAAAGTAATAGAACTAGAAAGTAAATTACCACGTGGTAAGGTAGTCGATATTATCGATGCGAAAGTACAAAAAATACTAGTATTAGATTCATCACTGATGGTACCATTAGTTAAAAAGTATATCGAAAGAATAGATACTAATAATCATGTCATTACTTTAAAAAATATAAAAGAATTGGAGTTTAACTTGAAATGATGAAGATAGATGTATTGACATTATTTCCTAATATGATAGAAGGATTCTTAAATGAGTCTATTATTAAGAGAGCTAGAGAAAAAGGTATCGTCGAAGTAAATTTAATTAACTTTAGAGATTATTCTAAATTAAATAATCATCAAGTAGATGATACTATGTATGGTGGAGGACCAGGGATGGTACTAAGATGTGAACCGATATTCGAATGTATCGATCATATAAAAAAAGAAAACTCTATAGTAGTATTGATGACACCAGATGGTACAGTTTTTAACGAGAGTATTGCTGTTTCTTTTTCTAAAATAGAACACTTAATAATTATATGTGGACATTACGAGGGTTTCGATGAGAGAATTAGAGTACTTGCAGACTATGAAATATCCCTAGGGGACTTCATCTTGACCGGTGGAGAGATTCCTGCGATTGCCATAATCGATGCCGTTGCGAGACTATTACCTGATGCTATAAATAAAGAAAGTTTAGATAGTGAATCATTTAACGAATCTTTACTAGATTATCCTGTCTATACTAAACCTAGTGAATATAGGGGTATGAGGGTTCCTAGCATCTTAATTAGTGGAGATCATAAAAAGATATCCGAATGGAGAAAATCTGAACAAATAAAAAAGACACGAGAAAAAAGACCCGATTTAATGAAAGGGAAATAACATGAAGTATTATGTAATAGAAAGAACCAACCAAAAAGCAAGTTGGAATAGTAGGAAATTTAAAAGAGGGTTTACTTTTAATAAAAAAGAATGTATTACATTATATGAATCTAATATGATTAGATATGTCTTGACGACGAAACTAAATAAAATCCTTAAAAAATATATCAATATTTATCTAAATACAAGTGATGAAGATGCTAGTGATACTACTATAGGAAATCTTCTTCCCAAGATAGAGACGATGAGAAAAGTATTACTTAGAGATTATGCACCATACTTAAGGGCAACAGACATAGAGTCTTACTTAACGAGATTAGAAAAACTAGAAATGAAAATAAATAAAAAAATAAACAAAATAACTAAAAAACTATGACAAGATGTGACATATTAATGAGCATCTTTTTTTTATACTTATATTTAGAGGTGAAGATATGATTATATATATAGATTTAGTATTTATCATAAATTTTATTTTCGATGGTGCATTACTTCTCATGGTCGATTTATTATTAAAAAGGAATACTAACTATAAAAGAATTTTATTAGGTTCTCTTATAGGGGAAATAAGTATGATTACTTTATTCTTAAGATTAAATAATTTAGAGTTATTTATCTTTAAGGTTATCTTGAGTATGATGATGTCTCTTATCACGTTTTCATATCACAATATAAAGTATTTATTTTATAATACAGTATATTTATATCTC
>CAZIUY010000140.1:0-2212 GCA_964542625.1 uncultured Muribaculaceae bacterium
CGATACTATTTACTTAACTTTCTCAGAGCCATGGCCTAAAAGACAAGATGAACGTAAAAGGTTTACCCATCCTATATATTTAAAACTTTATGATAAAGTATTTAAGAAAAATAAACATATCATCATGAAGACAGATAATAAAGGACTATTTGCTTATTCACTCGAAACATTATCACAGTATTGGTATGTATTCAATAGGGTTTCACTCGATTTACATAATGATGAGAATCCTATCAAAAATACTTTAACTAATTATGAAAAACAATATATCAAAGAAGGAAGACCTATATATTATATAGATGCCACGTTCGAAGGATAAATTTAGTAAAGTACTATATTTTAAAAATCATTATTCTTGTGGAATATAAAGACTTGTGTTAAAATTATCTTATAATAAGGAATGCGGGTTGATATAAGTGGAAAGTTTTGAATCTAGATTTGGTGTAAACTATAATGATGCCATCAGTAAAGATAAAGCTATATATAAGGGTGTAAAATATAGGATAACTGTCTTATCAGAAATACTAGTTAGACTCGAATATAGTGAATCTGGAACTTTTGAAGATAGACCGACAGAATTAGCAAGATTTAGAAATTTCGATATTCCTAAAGTTATCGTAACGGAAGATGACAAAAAACTTAACTTAAAAACATCCTATTTTGATTTAACTTATGAAAAAGGTAAACCATTCTATGGTACTAAATTACTTCCGGATCAATACTTAAAAGTAAAACTAGTCGATACGGATAAAGTATGGTATTTTACACAAGCAGAAGCTAGAAACTTTAAGGGTACGACAGTGAGCTTAGATGATAAGATGAGTATTCCAAAATTAGAAAAGGGACTTTATAGTACAGATGGTTTTGTCTCTATAGATGATGCGAATAGTCTCATCTTTAATCCCGATGGTAGTATCGGTAAAAGGAATGATACGCGAATAGATACATACTTATTCATGTATCGAAAAGACTTTGGATTCTGTCTAAAAGACTATTACAAACTAACTGGTTATCCTCCCTTAATACCTAGATATGCTCTCGGTGTTTGGTGGAATCGTGATACACCTTATACCGTAAACGACATCTATTCTCTACTTGCCAAATTTAAAAAATATGAGATTCCAGTCAGTATTATATTACTCAATAAATGGAGTAAAAATGATGTAACATTCGATAGAGAATTAATACCTGAACCAGAGAGTGTATTAAAAGATATTCACGAATATAACATCAAAGTAGGAGTTACATTAAAGTTAGAGAGTGTTCCAGGAAACAGTAATGGTGAATCGATCGAAGTACCATTTAACGTGTATGATAAAACTTTCATGAGTAATTATTTTGAAACATTTATCGATGCACTCAATAACTTAGGAGTAGACTTCTATTCATTAGATTACCATGGAAAAGATATGTATGCTCTTAGAATGATAAACTACTACTTCTATAACTATATGAATAGTGAACCGAACAAGAGAGGACTCATATTATCTCGTAATGGTTTGATAGATGCTCACCTTTATCCTGTCAATAATAGTGGTGAAACTTATGTCGATTGGAAGACACTAAAACTAATACCGGAATTTAATTCTACGAGTAGTAATATAGGTGTTTCTTGGTGGAGTCATGCCATAGGGGGATTTAAAGATGGTATGGAAGATAGTGAACTCTATACTAGATATGTCCAACTAGGTACTTATAGTCCAATATTTAGATTCAGTGCTAAAGAAGGACATTACTATAAAAGAGAACCATGGTTATGGGATGTTAAAACTCAAAAAATAGTAAGTGACTATACTAACATGAGACATAAACTAATACCATATCTATATAGTGAAGCATATAAATATTCTAAGACAGGATTACCTTTATTACAACCACTATACTATAGATATCCCGAATTATATGATGAGCCGACATATAAAAATGAATATTATTTTGGAACAGAGTTGTTCGTCGCCCCTATTACAGATAAAAAAGATAACGTTATGAATAGGACTGTTACGAAGTTATTCTTACCAAATGGAATGTGGTATGACTTTAGGACAGGTAAAAAATTCCCTGGTGGAAAGAGATATATATCTTTCTTTAAAGATGAAGACTATCCTGTATTTTCTAAACAGGGTGGTATAGTTCCTTTAGCAATACTAGATTCAGAGAACAGAAACTTTACTGGAAACCCAGAATCATTAGAAATACACATATTCCCTGGAAA
>CAZIUY010000141.1:0-2181 GCA_964542625.1 uncultured Muribaculaceae bacterium
CTTAATAAATTATATGCCTATTTTAAGAGAATATGTCAATAATTAGGGGTATACCAAATTTGCATTTCCGTTTTTTGCATTTTTCTAAATAATATGATATAATCAATTAGATTTTGGGGTGAAAAATTAATGTTAGATGAAAATATATTAAAAGATAAAGAATATATGTCCATTGTCGAAAAGTATTTACAAGATGACTGTGTTCAATCACTTAAAAATATTCCACATCATGACTCAAATAGATTAAATCATTCATTGAAAGTTTCTTATTTATCATATTGTATAAGTAAGAAATTGAATCTCAATTATGTAAGTGCTGCTAAAGCGGGTCTTTTACATGACTTTTATTTCAATAGAATAGATGAGTGTACGACTCTTCAAGATAAAGTTAAATTGTTTATGAATGAGCATCCTAAAGATGCCGCTAAAAATGCCGATGCGAGATTCGGTATTACACCATTAGAAAAAGATATCATCATTAGCCATATGTGGCCAGCATCGAAATATATTCCTAAACATAGGGAATCGTTCGTCGTTTGTTATGCCGATAAAGTATATAGTTTTAAGGAAATTGGTAAAAAAGTAAATTATAACTTATCGTTTATCACGGGTGTATATTTTATATTTATTATGTATTCACTTTTTAAATAGGAAATGTTCCTATTTTTTTCTTTCTATGGTATAATCATTTATAGATGTTCACGTAGCTCAGATGGATAGAGCACTCGCCTCCTAAGCAAGGGGTCAGGAGTTCGAATCTCCTCGTGGACACCATATGCTGATTTAGTTTAGTGGTAAAACAGATGCGTGGTAAGCATCAGAGGACTGTTCAATTCAGTCATTCAGCACCATTAAATAAAGTTTTTAAGAGGAAGGATAATTAATATGATAGACATCGAATTAATAAGAAATAATCGTGATTTAGTAAAAGAAAATATAAAGAAGAAATTTCAAGACGAAAAGTTACCTTTAGTAGATGAAGTATATGAATTAGATAAGAAATATAGAGAAGCTAAGATGGAAGGGGATAATCTTCGAGCTAAAAAGAATAAACTCTCTAGTGAAATAGGTTCTCTCATGCGTGATGGGAAACAAAGTGAAGTAGATGCCATCAAAGAGAATATCAATAACTTTACGAATAAGATAAAGGAGTTAGAACAATCTGAAGAGGAATTAGAAATTAAGATTCGTGATATTATGTATAAGATACCTCAAATAATGGATGCAAGTGTTCCTATTGGTAAAGATGATACAGAGAACGTCGAAGATCAGAGGTTTGGTGACCCAATAGTCCCTGACTATGAAATACCTTATCATGCGGATATTATAGAAAACTTAAATGGTATGGATAAAGCGTCCGCTGGGCGTACTAGTGGAGAGGGTTTTTACTTTCTTTTAGGTGATGTTGCTAGACTTCATGAAGCCATGCTTGCTTATGCACGTGACTTCATGATAGACCACGGGTTTACTTATTGTATTCCACCATTCATGATACATAAAGATGTCGTCGAAGGAGTTATGTCTTTTCCAGAAATGGAAGCTATGATGTATAAAATAGAAGGCGAAGATTTATACTTAATAGGTACGAGTGAGCACTCTATGATAGGTCGCTTTAAAGGGCAGATGGTAAAACCAAATGAGCTACCTATAACACTTACTTCTTATTCACCATGTTTTAGAAAAGAGGGCGGCTCTCATGGACTAGAAGAACGTGGTTTATATCGTGTACATCAGTTTGAAAAACAAGAGATGATAGTATTATGTGAACCTAATGAATCCATGGAATGGTACGATAAAATGTGGAAGATGAGCATCGATTTATTTAGAAGCATGGATATACCAGTTCGTAAATTAGATTGTTGTTCTGGAGATTTAGCAGATTTAAAAGTTAAATCATGCGATATCGAAGCTTGGAGTCCAAGACAACAGAAGTATTTCGAAGTTTGTTCTTGTTCTAATTTAGGTGATGCCCAAGCGAGAAGATTAGGAATTAGAGTAAAAGGTGAAGATGGCACGTACTATTTACATACACTTAATAATACTGTCGTTGCATCACCTCGGGGCTTAATTGCTTTAATAGAGAATAATTATCAAAGTAATGGAGATGTCCTCATTCCTAAAGTATTACAACCATATATGGGTGGAATAAAAAGAATTAAAAGTCACTTATAGACTTTTTTT
>CAZIUY010000142.1:0-2172 GCA_964542625.1 uncultured Muribaculaceae bacterium
AATAATCTTTAGTAGGAACAGCACACATCAATACTTTGTTTTTAGTCTTTAAGAATCCTCCTTTGACATCGAAGATAGTTAGCTCATAACCTAATTCATTGATGATATAATCCCTTACTTCGTCATCTTTGTGAGTTATGATATAGAATACTTTAGCATCACTGATACCGAGAGCGGCTCTTTTTGCAAGTACTTCCATGATAATGATGGAAATAAGTGAATACATGGCGTTTTCGATGCCATATAAGATAGATGCGATAATTAACCAAGCGATATCGAGTATATAGATAGTCAAGTTCTTTTTAGACATACTAATCTTACTAGTGATTGATGTGATGATATCACTACCACTTACATAAACATTAGATTTATAAATTAGTCTAAAGCCAACTCCCATCAGTATTCCCCCATATATAGATAATAATAACATATCTACATTGGATAAATCGATTAAGATATATATATTCTTCGTCATGTAAGTAAAAAGTGGTATCAAGAAAAATGGTAGGGTTTTCTTGATAGTCTTCATTTTATCGAAGAATAAGAAACTTAAGAAGAGGAAGAATATATTTATTAATAATAAGATTAATGAGTAATTCATTCCTACTTTATCATAATATAGAGTTACGAATCCAAATATTCCCGATGGGATAAGTGAAGTATGTACGAAGAATAGATTTAGTGTAATGGCTATAAGCATACTTCCCAAAATAATCTTTAGATATTTTTTTGTTTTTTCCATATAATGCCTCCTATTTATTCTTTAAATAACTTTCCATAAAGCCCAAGATATCACCATCTAGAACTTTATTAGTATTAGTAGTTTCATAACCTGTTCTAAGGTCTTTAACTAGTTTATATGGTTCTAAGACATAGTTTCTTATTTGTGAACCGAAGTTTATATCGACGATATCGCCCTTTAGTTCTCCCTTTTTTTTATCGAGATTAGCCCTTTTCATCGCGTATAATTTACTCTTTAACATCTCTAGGGCTATTGTCTTATTTTGTTGTTGACTTCTTTCTACTTGACAAGAAACGACTATCTTCGAAGGTAAGTGTGTAATTCTAACTGCAGAATTAGCAGTATTAACTGATTGCCCTCCTGCACCACTACTATGATAGACATCTATCTTTAAATCACTATCTTTAATATCTACTTGAATGGTTTCATCTATTACAGGAACGACGGAAACACTAGCAAAAGATGTATGACGTCTAGCACTGGCATCAAAGGGACTGATACGTACTAATCTATGGACACCATTTTCTCCTTTAAAATAACCATATGGATAGTAACCACTTATCTTAAGTGATACCATCTTTATGCCAGCTTCATCACCTTTTTGTTCGTCGATAATTTGATAATGGTAATTATTCTTATCACAGAACATAGTATACATTCTTTTAATCATCATAGCCCAATCACAAGCTTCTGTACCACCTGCTCCTGGATGAATTTCTAAGTAACAGTCTTTATTATCATACTGACCATTTAATAAAGAAGTAATTTCTAGTTTATTATATTTTTTTAATAGTTCTTCATAAGAGAACTCTATTTCTTTTAATTCATCACTATCGACCATGGGTAATAGTTCTATTAAGTCATTTACTACTTTCAGTAAATCATTATAATCTGTCAAAAGTTTTTCTAAATTAGATATTTCTTTATTGATACTCGCTAAAGATGTAATATCTTCCCATGATGTATTACTTTCGAGAGTATTCTTTAGCATTCTTTCTTTATTTTTTTTATCATCTAAATCTAAGTGTTCTCCTAGGGCTAGAATATCGTCTTTTAATTTTAGTAGTTTTGTTTCTAATAGAGTTTTATTCATCGGTATTCACCTATTAAAATTATAAGATATTTAAAAAAAACTTGCAATAGCAAGTTTAGTCGACCTCGAGGAATGATTCATCTATGATTGAATATAAGTATGTTTTAATTGGTTTATTAGAAATTGTCGATATATATTTTTTATAACCTTCTAGTTGTTTTTTATAGTTTTCATCGACTGTTTTCTTTAACTTATAATCGATTATATCTATTTTGTCATCATATTCGAGCATGAGGTCTATTATACCGTGATATGTACTAAATTCATCTTCATATATAAATTCGTACTCTTTATAGATTTTTGCTTGGTTAATATTATTTAAAAGGGGATTTTTTAA
>CAZIUY010000143.1:0-2168 GCA_964542625.1 uncultured Muribaculaceae bacterium
CATAGAACACTCTAGTACCGATAGTACTAACTTTCTATATTTAATAGATTTATTCATCATCTTTATTCTAGTTTTATTATCTAGAATACTTAAAAAGAATATCATATTACCTATAGGTGTTGCTTTAATGGCTATTTGTCTATGTATATCTGTCAATTTAGAAGATAACTTGATGACTAAGGAAGTAAATACTTTAGCAAATAATATAGAAGTCGAAAATATTTTAGATAGTGATGATGGCTTCTATAGAATCAATAACTATGCTATAGGGGGAAGTGGTCTCAATAGTATCATCGATATTAGAGAATTATCTTCGACCATATATTCTTCTACTTATAACAAAAATTATAATAGACTTTACTATGATGTATTCAATAATGTTATTACATATCGAAATCGTTCTATGGTCGCATCTTCTACTAATATATTATTTAGTAGTTACTTTGGTGAAAAATATATTATTAGTTCTGATGATTTAGAACTAGGATTACCTTATAAAATAGATGGTAATACTCGTATATATACTCTAGATGATGTATTTTCGATAGGGTACGCGACTAGTAACATACTAAATAAAGATGAGTATGAAAGTCTTAAATACCCTGATAATGTCTTAGCTATTTTGCAAAGTGCCATTACGAATAGTACTTCGACAGTAGAACCTCTTATTCTCGATAGTACCACCTTAGATTGGGATATTACCTCTATAGAAAATTTAGGTGTAAACGAGACTAATAGTGGTTATGAACTTATCGCAGAAGATAATGCTCGTATAAACTTGAAGCTAAATTTAGATATGACTGACAAGATTCTATTCGTTAGGTTTTTAAATGAATATGACCCTCCATGCCGAGAAGATGATATTTATATCAAGATAAATGGTAGTCAAAATAAATTAACTTGTAGTTCTTGGAAATACCATAATGGTAACTTTACTTTCGATTATGTACTATATAATCAAAATGAATTTACACTAGAATTAGGAAAAGGTAAATACGTCCTTAGTAATTTAGAAGCATATATCATCGATTATGATTTAATTAAGACTGCATCAGAGTCAGTCGATAACTTCAATGTCGATACAGAAAGTAGTTATGGTGATGAAATACATGGAGTAATCGATGTTACAAATGATGGATACTTTGTCATACAAATACCTTATGATGAAGGATTCACTATAAGTGTAGATGGAGTAGACACGAACTATGAACTCGTAAATGACGGCCTAATAGGATTTCCAATAACAAAAGGTAGTCATAAAATCGATATCGAGTTTCATGCCCCATATAAGAAAGAGGGTTTAATCATGAGTAGTATTGGTTTAATAGTCTTTATTGTATATATAATTATGACGAAGAAGGTAAAACATGAAACAAATTAAAGAATTATATAAAAAGTATGAAGAAATAATTAATTATGTAGTAGTAGGTGGATTGACGACCGTGATAAGTTTAGGTAGCTACTACCTTTGTGTATTAACTATCTTTAATCCAAATGATGCTATTTTATTACAACTGGCCAACATCATTTCGTGGATTCTATCAGTTACCTTTGCATTTTTCGCTAATCGAATGATCGTCTTCAAAAGTAATAATAAGAGTATTGCATCCGAAATTACTAAATTTTATGGGGCAAGACTACTTACTTTAGGTATAGATATGTTCGTCATGTATATATCTGTTAGTGTATTACATTTTAATGATAAAATTATGAAAATTTTCTCTAATATCATCATACTCATCTTGAACTATATAATAAGTAAGTTCTTTGTATTTAAAAAAAACCCGTAAGGGTTTTTATCTTCTACCACCATGTCCTGGACCACCTGGACCACCTGGTGGAGGACCACCCATGGGACCTCTAGGTGCCATTGGACGTCTAAAACGGTGAAATGAATGCATTAGTGAATTTAATGCAGAAACACCTAAGATGACACCACCGACAGTCGCGGCAGTCTTAGCAGTACTAGTACCTGTTACATTAGTCTTATTATATGAGCCTCCACCATTAATACCCGCTCCACAATTTGGACAATAGTTAGCACTCGAAGACATCTCTGATCCACAGTATTGGCAATAACTAGCCATTCAATTACCTCCAATTCTACTATAAGAAGCTCTACTTCTTGCCATAATTATAGCACTATAGGGGTAAAAGTCAATAGAGGT
>CAZIUY010000144.1:0-2151 GCA_964542625.1 uncultured Muribaculaceae bacterium
AATTTATCAATTTTTTTCGAGAAAAATCAAAAATACCCGTAATAATATATAGTGAAGGGAGGTAAAAACATGGTAGACTTAGAATATATTAAAGATATCGTTAAAAAAAATATTATTGGTATTGTACTCTTTCTAGTAGGATTCATCATGATAATAGCAAGCATACTAATCGTATACTATAATAAAGAAAATTTAACGTGTCCTATTTGTCCAGAAGATGAAGAAGTAGAAGTAACAAGCGATAATTGTATTCAAGATGAAACCTTAAAGGTAGACGTCAAAGGTGCAGTCAAGAATCCAGGAGTATATGAATTACAGTCAGGATCTAATATCTTAGATGCTATTACTATCGCTGGTGGAGTAACTTCTAAGGGTGTGACGACAAATATCAATCTATCTAAAAAACTGACGGATGAAATGGTCATTTATATCTTTACATCACAAGAACTAAAAGAAAAGACGAGTCAAAATGAAATCGTCTGTGAAGTTCCTACTTGTGAATGTGAGACTATCGAAGTAGTGGAGTGTCCTAGCGTCAATGAAAGTGATAATTCGAGTAGCACTAGTAGTGACGGAAAAATTTCTATCAATACTGCTAGCAAAGAAGAACTGATGACACTAGATGGTATAGGCTCCTCGAAAGCACAAGATATCATCGATTATAGAGAAAAAAATGGACTATTCACGGCATTAGAAGATATCATGAATGTCTCTGGTATTGGCGAAGCGGTCTATGAAAAAATTAAAGATAAAATAAAATTATAGGAGGAAAAGATGGCAAGAAAAATAAGCAAAGCTTATATTCAAAATATGAGAATGGATTTGGGGAAATATTTACATACTTATTATGTAAAATTTGGTGAAGAAAAGTATGATACTTTTATAAATAAATTAGGAGATGTAATGAATGAAGATTATGGAGAACCATTTAATAAAGATAATTTGCGAATTATGGAAGCGGAGTATGTGACATTTGCTAAAAAAATAAAACATGAAGACAAAGGCGATAACCAAAAGAATCAAGTCTGTCTTTAATAACAAGTGGTTATATATTGGCATCTTGATAGTCTTAATTATTTATTTAGGAATAAATTTTCTAATAAAAAGAGAATCCAAGATAAGCATCGACTCATCTTCTTTTGTAGGTATCTTAAAGAAAGTAGTAATATCTCCTAGTCTAGTTAAATTATATGTCGATATTGGAGAAGAACAAATTATATGTAACTATTATGTGAGTGATGCTGAGTATAAAGAATATCCATTAGGTATAAAGGTATCGATTAGTGGTACATTAGAAGAATCTAGTAATAATACTGTACCTAATACATTTAACTATAAGAAGTATTTATATTATCATAAGATATATTATACTTGTACAGTAGATAATATAGAAGTATTAGATAGTTCTACTAATTTACTATATAAAATTAAAAACATATTAATTAAAAGAATCATGAATTACGATACTAAAGATTATCTTTATACTTTAGTTCTAGGAGATAAAACTCTATTAGATGATACAGTATATGAACAATATAGAACTAATGGAGTAACACATTTGTTTTCTATTTCAGGTATGCATATAGGATTATTTTCTAGTATGATACTTTATATCTTAAAGCATATTGGTTTAAAAGAAAAATCTTCTCATATTATTACTGTCATATTCATTTGGTCATATGCTTTTATTGTCGGGTTTACACCATCCGTCTTACGTGCTAGTCTCATATTTACTTTATCTAGTATCAATAAATTATTAAATATACGTATTAGCTCTTTAAAGATATTATTTTTAACAGGAACTATTCTACTATTTTATGATTATACACTTTTAATGGACGTCGGTTTTCAATATTCGTTCTTAATTGTCTTTGGATTAATGCATGAAAAGTCCTATTTAGAGCATCATAAAATTATAGGTACTTCTCTAGTCGCAACACTATATAGTATACCTCTAACTATCAAGAATTATTATAATATTAACTTTTTATCAGTAATAAATAATCTCATATTTGTTCCTTTAGTTTCTTTCGTTATCTATCCACTTACATTACTTACTTTACTAATTAAACCTATAGAACCATTATTGAAAATATTTATATGGATCATGGAATCTTTAAATACCCTTTTATCTAAAGTAGATTTCTTATC
>CAZIUY010000145.1:0-2137 GCA_964542625.1 uncultured Muribaculaceae bacterium
TTCATAATGATCATTCATTTTAAATATATTGATTAAAGAAAATAATATAAGAGGCATATAAATGATTCTCGAAAGATTCGCTATATCTTTAAGGGGATTTATATAACCATTTCGATAAGAAGAATATATGTGTCCTAGTGTATATATTAAAATAATACTAGTAAAAATAATAAAACTTTTCTTATTACTACTTTTAATAAAAGAATATATAAATAAAATTAAGACGAGTAGACTTCTAATACTAGTCGTAATGATCGTCAATTTAGTATCGATTAAAAAGTAGGAAATGATATCACATACGGGAAGTAAAGTTATGATTATCATAAGATAGTTATCTTTAATTTTATTTAGTACTGTATCCATGTGTTACCTCTTTTCTGATATTATAATTCTAACACATTTTGATTTATTAGAAAATAAAAACGGAATATTCAATTTAATATTTAAATATTCCAATAATACTTAGCTATTCCTTAGCATTTCTAAGTATGCAGACTCTAAGAAGTGTTCGTTATAATATTTCGAATTTTTAGATATTTCTCCGTTTAGATAATCTATTCCTAAGTCTTCCGCTAGAGTATTAGTACTAGAGAATAAATTAGTACCTAGTCCTAGACGATCACCCTCTATTTTTACTCCAAGACTAGCGAGTGTCGATGGGAAAATATCGAACGCTGTGAATGTTCTATTAGTAGTATTAGTTGCTTCTACTTGAGAGTTTATAAAGGCATTATATACTACTCTCTTAGTCGTAGTATAGTCTTCGACATCGCTTTGCATAGATAAGTGGTCTCCGACGATGACGATAGTGGTATTTTCGTAAAAGTCTTGTTTCTTAATCCAACTTATAAATTCACCAACTTTACTATCACTACAATAAATAGCATTAGCATATGTATAACTATATATATCTTCACACTCTTCGTCCATATAACCATCTATCGCATGAGTATCGACTGTCAACATCGTCAAATTAAATGGTTCACTCGACTCTGCAAGTTCTAAGAGTTCTTCTTTGGCATAATCGAATAATTTAGCATCTTCATAACCCCAAAATACGAAATAATCTTCATCTATTTTACCTGTATTTTTTGCCCAATAATAGTCGAGTAATTGATAAGAACCATGTTGAGTAAAATAAGCATCTCTTCCGGCGAAGGCAGCATCGGAACCAATCAAGAATGATTGGTTATAACCTTCTTTTTCTAAGATATCTCCTAAAGTAGTTACTCCAGGCAAGAAAGCACTATATGTATTATCATAAGTACTACCTTCGATAATTAGTTTTAAAGGTATACCTGCACTTTGTCCGACGATTCCACCAATCGTCCATGTAGCACCACTAGTCTCTAAGGCTCCACCTAGTGTATCAGTGTTAGAAAAATTAATATTATCATTAGCAATGCTAGTGAGATTAGGTATTATGTTTTCTTCCTTACCATCTATATATGTATAAGCATAACTAGACTCCATCGATTCCATAAATATAAATATTAAATTTTGTTTATCTTGTGGGAAATCTAACTTAACTGTATTTGGATCTACATAATTGTCTTCGATAAACGAGCTAGACTGATTACTTTTAATCAAGTAATCGAATGTTCCAATAGATGATAGACAATAAGTAATTAATGCAATAAAGATGATGAATGAATATAATAGGTAGTGTTTAAAAGGATATAATAATATCTTCTTACTTTTATTTTTCTTTTTTAACTCTAGTTTTAAATAAATATTGGTTTTATATTTAATGATAAATGGTAAGATTAGTATTATACTTAGAATAAGACATTTTGGTAGACAATACTTACAAGCATCTATGAAGACTTCACTACTAGTACCTTCACTATAACGAAGACTATACATTAGTTGTTCAAATTGGGCATTACCAAAGACATTTCTAATATATAAAGCTATGGTTAATAGTAATGTTGATATGAAGATTAAAAGGATACTAATTATCTTCTTGATTTTTGACTTCAATGCTAACTCCTATATTTTTAACGATTATAAACTTTATCATACTTAGTAATATTGCTAAGATGATACCTACTAAACTATATTTAACCATAACTCCTACATATATATTAATATATTCTAAAATATTTTCACACTTTTCTAAGAATAGCCAGAATAT
>CAZIUY010000146.1:0-2080 GCA_964542625.1 uncultured Muribaculaceae bacterium
AAAAAAGACTATTTCTAGTCTCCTACTTTAATATGTAATTCTCTTAATTGCTTCTCATCTAATTCATTAGGGCTACCCATAAGTAAGTCCATTCCTCCAACATTAGGTGGGAATAATTGTACTTCACGGAGATTTTCTTCATCCGCCAAAAGCATGATTATACGGTCGATTCCTGGAGCCATACCAGCGTGTGGTGGAGCACCATATTGGAATGCTGTATAAAGAGATCTAAATTTATTCTTGATGACTTCTTCATCATAACCAGCGATAGCAAATGCTTTCTTCATGATTTCGATATCATGGTTTCTAACAGCCCCACTGGACATTTCATATCCATTACAGACAAAATCAAATTGATATGCGACGATTTCTCCTATATTACCATTATTTAGGACTTCTAACCCGCCTTTTGGCATCGAAAATGGATTATGTCCAAAATCCCATTTCTCATCTTCTTCATTCCACTCGTACATAGGAAAATCATTGATGATACAAAACTCGAATCTATCCTTATCGATTAACTCTAATTCTTCACCTAAGTGTGTTCTTAAAATACCTGCGACTTTATCTATGTTTTTTACTCCTGCCACGATGAAGACGACATTACCTACACTTAAATTTAAAGATTCTTTGATTTCTTTTATTTCCTTTTCACTTAAAAACTTCGTAATAGTAGATTTTAGTTCTTTATTTTCTTCTACTTTAATATAGGCAAGTCCTTCTGCACCTTTTTCTTTCATATATTCTTCTAAGTGTTTATACCAAGAATTAGGTTTATCGCACACTTCTACTTTGATTGCCTTAACGACCTTACCCTTAAATCCATTAAATTCTGTATGAGAGAAAATAGTACTTATATCTTCGATAATAAGAGGATTTCTTAAGTCTGGTTTATCAGTTCCATACAAACTCATTGCATCTCTATAGCAAATACGCTTGAATGGTCTATTGCTAACTTTCTTCTTACCAAAAGTACTAAACACATCATAGAATACTTTTTCTCCTACTTCATAGACGTCTTCTTCTGTTACAAAACTCATCTCGAGGTCTAGTTGGTAAAATTCTAGAGTTCTATCGGCACGACAATCTTCATCTCTAAGGCATGGTGCTATCTGAAAATACTTGTCGAATCCCGAAGTCATAAGAAGTTGTTTATATATTTGAGGTGACTGTGGTAAGGCATAAAACTTACCCTTATAATTTCTAGATGGTATTACGAAGTCTCTAGCTCCCTCTGGACTAGATGCTGTAATAATAGGTGTCGTAATTTCTAAGAAGCCGAGGTTCTTCATCGTATTCCTGATAAAATCGATTACTTCTACTCTTAATTTAATTTTATCGTGAACGATAGGATTTCTTAAATCTAAGTATCTGTATTTTAGTCTTAAATCTTCAGGAGCTTCTTTACTTCTATTTACTTCAAAAGGTAATACATTTAAACACTTACCCAATACTTCTATATTACTAAGAAGTATCTCTACTTCACCTGTTTTCATATTAGGATTTGCTTCCGTTCTTAAACGAACCGTCCCCTCGATGCTGACAGTACTCTCTTTAGTAAGACCTGTAAATTTTTCTAAGTCTTCACTTATAATTTGTACTACTCCTGTTTCATCTCTTAGAGTCATGAATACTAATCCGCCCAAGTTACGAATAGAATTGACCCAACCTGCGACGCGAACTACTTCCCCGAGCATTTCTTTAGTAATTTCTCCACAATACTTATTTCTGTACTTATTTTCCATTTTAATTTTCCTTTCTTTCTAACAAAAAAATTAGCGAAATGTAAGGGCGTCCTAAAACGCTGTGCCACCTTACTTCTACTAATCTTTAGTACTTATTAATTATATCGTGATATCTTCACGTCTTCTATTACCCGAAAGTTATCTTCGTGTGTTTTGCTTTAATCTTTTCACCAACCAGATTATCTCTACAAAAGTCTAATACACCTACTGGCTCTTTCGATAGAAAAATTTAATTTATAATTGTATTTTAGTATAGATTTTTTTAATAGTCAATAACTATTCTATAATTTTAATACTCTCGATTATAGGCTGATTTTTAACATTAACATAACCTG
>CAZIUY010000147.1:0-2051 GCA_964542625.1 uncultured Muribaculaceae bacterium
AAAGGAATATCGATTCTATAACCTGTATAATTATAATCATGTAAATCATTATTCATATACTCGAGTATACTCGATAAAACTTCCGTACATTTAGGAATATTAAATTCTACTTCGATTATTTCATCTTTAGAGTTTTTAATAATTTCTATATATGAAGAAGTATCTTCTTTATTAGCGAGATTAAAAGACTTTTTTAATATCAAAGTATTTTCTTTATTAACTTTTTCTAAAACATAATCCTCGATATCGAAAACGATATAATTAGAAATATTCTTTATTATAATCATAATAAAGAATATAGTAATAAGTAATGTCATAACTAATTTAATATAATTTTTATTTTGTAATTTAATGATACTCATCAATTAAGTATATGAAAAAAAGAACTTAAAATAGTTCTAAATTTAAGTATTTATTTAAAAGGAATATTATTAGTCCTAAGACGACTAAAATAATTATAGCAATAAGTATCTTGATAGCAACATTACCTGAAGTCATATCTCCTTCTAAGTCTTTAAAATCATCTAAATCTTTTTTACTTATTTGTAATTTACCAGTATAGAAAGAATTAGATAGTTTATCTTCTTCATCACTTTTGTTTTCTATTGAATCATTAACTTTATCAGCATTCTCTTCTTCATATTTAAGAAGAGCTCCATTAATTTCAGTTTTAGATAGTTGTTTAGTTCTTTCTAATTCTTCTACTATGGTTCTCTTTTTACCTGTTACTTCACTAGTAGTATCATCATCGAATGTCATAGGTTCTAATGTATCTGTAGCATCTGTTCCCATTAAGTCACTAAATAAATCATTTTCTTCTGTACTAGATTTATTCTTAGAAGCATTATAATTGACAGTTTCAATGAGATTCATCAAATTAGTATCATCTTTACTCGTCTTATTTTTATCCTGTTCGTGACTAGATTCTTCTATATTTAAGCTCTTTAATATATCATACTGTGTTTCTCTTAATTTCATAAATCTATCATGATCATAGTCTGTCGTCTTATTTTTATGTGCTTCTTCTAATACTTTTTTTAAATCATATTCTTTTGTATCTTCTATTTCTTCAGTCGTTTCTACTTCTAAAGTTTCACAAGATACATCTTTTTTTTGTTTAGTATTATATTTATCATCTAAGATTTTTTTTATATTATCTAAGTTCATTTCTTCCATCGGTGCCTCGATTACAGAAACATTACTAGAAAGATTGATGTTTTCATAATCAGTAGTCTTTATATCTTCATAAATATTTTTATTCTTAGTAGTTCTTTTTTGTGTATCGAGTTCTTCATCAATGTTTTTATATTTATCCATTCTACTAGTGCTCATATCATCCATAATAATAGGTAAAACCTTGCTAGTCTATTTATAACTACATTAACCAAGGATATCCCTATTATTCTCCTTTCTTTTAAATTCTTTCTTTCTTAATTAAAAGGTATAAGAACGTTATACATACCATAATAATTTTATCATAATTTACGATATAATCAAACATTTGTTGATAAACAGTGTAAAATGTTTTATAATGTCTCTAGGAGGGAACATGATGAAAAAAGTTTCAATTAATAAAGCCTTATGTGCTAGCTGTGGATTCTGTTATGGTAACTGTAGTGAAGTATTCGGTATGAATCCAGATGGGACTAGTAAGATAATTAAGCCATTAGTCGAAGATGATGATGAGCTCGTTATAAATACCGTCGATGCTTGTCCTACTGGTGCACTCAGTATCGAAACAGTTGAAGATAACTGTGAATGTGGTGATGATTGCAATTGTGAAGATTGTAATTGTACAGATTGCTCTTGTGAGAAGTAATAATATTTAAAAAGAGAAGTACTATTAAAAGCCAAACGAGTATTTCTTATAATTTTATAGTAGCTATATATTTATTTTATCAAGTGGTTCTTTTAAAGAGAAACCACGTTTTTTTATTCCTTTAGTTTTAACCATGACCAAAAGTACCTTTGAAACTTGACAAGTTTTATATATGAGTAATATAATACAACTCACATAAACATTTTCGGATGTTTATGTTAATAATTACCGT
>CAZIUY010000148.1:0-2035 GCA_964542625.1 uncultured Muribaculaceae bacterium
AAAACCATAATTAATCGTGTTATAATGGAAACAATGAGGTTACTATGAATAGGTTACCAATAAGTTTTAAAAGTGATTATTCTCTCATGAAGAGTCTACTTAAAATAAAAGATATAATAGATTATTCTATAGAGTCCTCTGTTAACTATGCTGGTTTATTAGATGAAAATCCTTATGGTCTAATGGACTTTTATGATAAATGTAGTAAAAATAACTTAAAATGTATATTTGGTATGATAGTTAAAATAGGAGACAACAAAATATATTTATATATTAAAGATTATGAGGGTTATCTAAATATCATAAAAATTAATGATTTAATAAACGAAGGAAAATTAACTATCGAAGAATTAATAAGATATAATCAGGGGCTTATCTGTGTTTTACCTTATGAAAATTATAATCTCTATAATAGATTGAAAGTTGCTTTCATAGTATATCTCGGTTATAAGAATAAATATGAATTAGAAAATGCTTATAAGATTAATAAGAAAGTATTATTTTTAAATGAAATAATGTATTTTAAAAAAGAAGATGTCAATCTCTTGAAAGTCTTATATAAGATTGCTGATAATAATTATGAGACTCAAGATAATTATATCTTACCTATCAGTGACTTCGATAAAGATACTATTGAAAATTTCGTTAGTTCGATAGATTTAGAATTTAACTTTAAGAAAAGATATATTCCTAAGTTCTGTGAAACATCCATGGAAAGTGCTAAATTACTATATAGTTTAACGAAAAAAGGACTAGAAAAACGCTTAAATGGAAATGTCTCAGCAGAATATCAAAAACGATTAAAATACGAACTAGACATCATCAATAAGATGGGTTTTATCGATTACTTTTTAATCGTCTTCGATTATGTTAAATTTGCCAAAAAAAATAATATTTATGTAGGACCAGGTAGGGGTAGTGCCGCAGGTTCTCTAGTATCTTATTCATTAGGTATAACGGAAGTTGACCCTCTAAAATATAACTTACTATTCGAAAGATTCTTAAATCCTGAAAGGATTACTATGCCCGATATAGATATCGATTTTGAAGATGTCAGTCGTAGTAAAGTAATAGATTATGTTAAAGGAAAATATGGACAAAATAAAGTAGCACTAATCGTCGCTTATGGAACATTTGGTTCTAAACAAGTAATACGTGATGTTGGAAAAATATTTAACGCGAAAGAAAAAGATATCGATAACTTATCAAAATTATTAGATGCTAAGAAATCATTAAAAGATAATCTCGATAATAAAGAAGTAGTTAATTATATAAAAGATTATAATTTACTTAAAATATATCAAATAAGTATGAAATTAGAAGGATTAAAAAAACATACTACTATTCATGCTGCAGGAGTCATTATCTCTAGTGAACCATTAAAGAATATCATTCCTGTCTTTAAGACAAGTCAAGGTATAATCGCAGGATATACGATGAATTATTTAGAAAGATTAGGACTTTTAAAAATGGACTTTCTAGCAGTTAGAAACTTGACGATATTACATAAAATAGTAGATTCGATTAAAAGTAAATATCCAAAATTCTCTCTAAAAGATATTCCTTTAGATGACGAGAAGACTTATAAACTTCTATCTAGTGGTAATACAGAAAATATATTTCAATTCGATACACCTGGTATGAAAAAATTTCTTAAAAAATTAGAACCTCAAAATTTCGATGATATAACCGCGGCTATTGCTCTATTTAGACCAGGACCTATGGACAATATCGATGAATATATTGCTAGAAGAAAAGGTTTAAAAAAAGTAACATACATTCATCCAGATTTAGAGTCTATCTTATCTAGTACGTATGGAATCATAATATATCAAGAACAAATAATGCAAATACTCGCCTCAATGGGCTCATATACCTTTCAAGAAGCAGATTTAATAAGACGTGCTATGAGTAAAAAAGATAAAGAAATCATACTAAATGAGAGAGTTAAATTTATAGATAGAAGTGTATCTAAGGGATATACTAAAGAAGTTGCGGCCTCCGTATATGATTTAATCGTCAAGTTTGCTAATTA
>CAZIUY010000149.1:0-2022 GCA_964542625.1 uncultured Muribaculaceae bacterium
ATGAAGTGCTGTCCAAAAATTTATAGTTTTGGACACTTTTTTAATAGTTTAAAGAATATGCTGTTAATTCTCAAAATAAAAGGACTAGCAAAAGTAATGTATGTATTGTATAATTTAGTTGGTGAATATTATGCAGAGAGTAACCGATAATATAAATATAAAAGATATGAGGGTAATTGAATTTTTAAAACCCCGTTATATTTTTTTACCTATCAAAAAAGGATTTCACCTAAGATGTAAGGATAATGAATATGTCTATAAAAATGATATAGTGGCGATAGATTATGAAGAAAATATGTTGACATCCACTATCAGTGGGAGAGTTCTTGGCGTAAAAGATATGCCTTATACTGACGGTGTGGTACCATCATTAGTAATCGAAAATGATTTTAGAGAAAACATTCGAATGCGAAAAAGTGCTAGAAAATATCTAAATAATATCGACAGACGAGAATTTTTTCGTTCTCTTAAAGATTCATCACTATTCTATAAAGATTACTTATATAAAGTATTAAATACTATAGATACAGATCTTATAATTAATTCGATCGATATAGAACCAGGCTTTAATATACAGAGATTCTATACTTATACTTATACAGAAGAAATTTTAGAAATGATCGATATAATTGGTAATATCATAAGTTCTAAAAAAATAGTAATTGCTCTAAAAAACAGTGATAGTAATACTATAAATGAAGTAATGAACATCATAGGAACATATCCAAATATAGAAGTTAAACTCTTTAATGATGAATTTGCAAATGGCTTAGAAGAAGTCTTGAAGACTAACTTAAAAATGATGGATGCTATAGTCTTACCGAGTGAAGTAATCTATCGGATATATGAAGTTTTAAAAAGAGAAGTACCGACCGATTATAAAATAATATCTATCGCTGGTGATGGTGTTAAACCAAACTCACTAGTTAAAGTAAAAAAAGGTTCTCTTTTAGCGGAAACTTTCGTTTCTAATTTCGATTTTACTGTTAAGACGATCGATGTTTATTTAAATGGAATAATACATGGGGAAAAAATAGAAAGTTTATCTTTAGTAGTCGATACTTCACTAGATGGTATATATGTAAAAGAGCAAGAAGAAACTAAAAATGAAATATGTATGAATTGTGGATTATGTTCTAAAGTTTGTCCCATAGGTCTCAATCCAAAATATGTTTTCGACCATCGTGGAAATGTTAAAAAAGTTTATTATGATAGGTGCCTAGATTGTGGATTATGTAGTTATGTTTGTCCTGCCCATATAGATATTAGAGCATATATGAGGAGGGCAAGAGATGAAAAATAAAAAGATTACAACTAGATTATATCTCATGTATATCATTGCTCTCATACCTCTTCTATTATTTGGATTATATAAAAATGGTATAAGACTATATCTCAAGGGTTTAGTAGACTTTCTAAATATGTTTAAGCCATTAATAATTCTTCTCATGGGGTTAGTTGGAGCTCTCGTTGGATCTCTCATAAGAGAAACAAAAAAGAATGGTAAATTTACAGTCAAATTACTGAATGAAAGTAAACGAGACTTAGTGGAAATCATGCTTGTAGTTGCTATCTTACCATTATCGAGTAGTCCACTAGTCGTCTTCTTAGTCGCGTTTATTACTAGTATATTCTTTAGTAAACTTACTATCAATAAAATGGTAATAGAGTATATTCTAATAGAAGGTGTGAATGTTCTATTTGGATTAAATAACTTCTATAATGCTTATGAGATAAATACTGTCTTAAATTATAATGGCATAGATTTATTTTTTGGAATGGGTTCTGGAGGAATATTTGCAACGAATATTTTATTTATATTGCTTGCTTTAATTTTCTTATCATTCAATAAATTATACAAAAAAGAAATGGTCTATAGTTCTCTAGTCGTATTCTTGACTATATCAATAGTATCTTTTATGATAAAGGGTGCTTATACGGAAATTTTACCATTCATATTTGGTTATAACTTTCTATTCATATTAGTCTTTATATCCCCGAACCTATATAGTACTAGTTATA
>CAZIUY010000150.1:0-2011 GCA_964542625.1 uncultured Muribaculaceae bacterium
AAGAACTTAAACTTGAGAGATATCTTAAACGATTTCTATGCTTCATTTAATCATTATAGCTTAGAACTTAATGATTATTCTTTGAGGAATGTGACATTATTTCAAGACTATGAAGGTACCGATGAAGAACTAAAGAAAATATATGATGATAATGCTAGACAAGATATTACTTCTATGTATCAAGGAATAAACTTAAATATTATTAAACTATCAGAAAAATTAGAGTCCGATATAGAAGAAAATAAAGTACTAATAAGTAGTCAAGATAGAATACTATTCGAAGAAATATTATTAAATACAGTCGGTGAAAAGATTCGTTCGCGTATTCAATCATCAAATGAATGGGTCAAAAAGATCAATAATATCATGATGGAAATGCAAAAAGATAGTGCTCTTAGTTTCAAATTAGTTTGGAAGAGTATTTCTGCCGAAAATGAAGGAGAAGTCGATACTAAAGAACTAGTTCGTATCTTAGAGATGCCACCTGATGCCTTAAATGATAAAGATAAAGAATCTTTAACTAATCACTTTAGAAGTAAAATCAAAAAAGCTGAAGAATTATATGAAGACTCTTATATTTCATTCTATAAGATAATAGAAGAAGTCTTAGATTATAGAACATGGTTCTCATTTCAATTATTTTATCAAAGAAAAGGTATGGGTTTAAAAGAACTTACTGATAAGACATTCTCTAAATTTAGTGGAGGAGAACGTGCTAAGAGTATGTATATACCACTATTCGCTAGTTGCTATGCTAAACTAAATCTTGCTCGTCCTAATTCCCTACGTATAATTGCCCTAGATGAAGCATTCGCTGGTGTCGATGAAGATAACATCCGTGAAATGTTTGGAATACTAAAATACCTCGATTTAAACTTCATCATCAATTCACAAGTATTATGGGGTGATTATGATACAGTCGATGACCTTTCAATTTGTGAACTCATTAGACCACAAAACTCACAAGTAGTCACAGTCGAAAGATATAGATGGAATGGTCACTATAAAGAATTAGTGACAGATAGAACTTAAAGAGGATAGTATGCATGATTATACAGAATACTTTAAAACTAAAAAGGGATTTACACGATTCATAAATAAACTTTATGAAAAGTATATTTCTCTTTCTAATTTTACTGGTAATATCAAGTTAGATGATTTATCTATCGATGAAGTATATGATTTATCGCGTTTCTTTGGAACGACTTATCACGAACACGATAATATAACTATATCGATTAAAAAGTTTATCAAAATAATGGAACGTACTAAATTTATAGATTTCGATATCAATACTTTAGTTAGTGAATACTTGAACTTATCACTCGTAACTAAGAGGGAACTTAAAATGGAAAAGTATTCCCAAGAAAACGAATTTTATATGTCCCTAATAAGTACCTCTTCAGTCTCGGCCTCGTGGTTAAGAGATGTTTATCTACACAAAATTCCACCATATAGACTCTTACAAACTAGATATAAGAATAATAAAAATAAACTAAGACAAGAATTAACATATATCATGAATATGATCGATAACTTGCCCCTTAAGAAAGTATTATTACCCATCTTTGCATCGACATATACACAAGATCCACATTACTTAGATATAGATAATCCTCATAATATATTGTTTATGCACGCACTAGCCTACAAAGATAATACTCCATTTCCTACTTCGAGAGAAAAGAAAATTAAACTATTATCGAAATATAATATCGAAATCGATTCTCTTTCTAACTATGTAGTTACTTATAATCTTCTATCAGATAGAAAATGTTTTAATGAATTTGCAGAAAATAAAGAATCCCTCATCTTAAATATACAAAATATAATAAATACTAATACATTTATGGCTAAAGGGAATATACTCTTTATCTTCGAAAATCCATCTATTTTAAATGAAATAATCGCAAGACAAATCGACTGTAGTGTTGTTCTTTCTAGTGGATTTCCTAACATGAGTGTTTATATTCTATTAGATAAATTAATAGAGTCTGGTTGTACTTTATAT
>CAZIUY010000151.1:0-2011 GCA_964542625.1 uncultured Muribaculaceae bacterium
TTAAGAAACACTCTTAAAATCAGCAAGATATCATCTTGCTGTTTTATTATTTCTATAATACTTATTTTAAATACTTCTTTATTCACCCTTAAAAGCCTCATATAGAGGTTTTAATTTCAAAGTAATAGAAATATTCATGATAAATGAAAATTCTTCATAATAGTTTTGTAAAACACGATAATAAACATTAACTAAAATAGTTATTGTTTAATCTTAGACTTTATGTATTCTTTGTTTACAGTTATAAACTTAAGTATTAGATCTATTTCTTCATTGGTAACGGTTTCATTTTCTTTTAAGTAGCCACAACTTACTAAGATTTCATTAAAGAATCTTAATCTCTTAGATTTACTGTAACTATACATTTCATCATCTCGACCAATTAAGAAGTCGACTGAGACATTAAATAACTTCGATATTCTAGTTATCATATCTAAGTCAGGTTCATAGACACTTTGAATCCATCTATTGACTGTAACGACACTGACACCTAAAGTTAATGCTAGTTCTTTTTGTCTCATATCATTCAAGTCTAATACCTCTTGTAATCTTTTTCCAAACATAAACAGCCGACCTCACTTTATGTCGACTATTATACACTTTAAAAATGCTTACTTTCAGGAAATTAACGCTAAACGTAATTATTATATGAATAATTAGTAAAAATGATAGTATTCAAATGCTAAAATAAAAAGAAGAACATCATGAGTATATTTCACCAAAGAATCATTTTTTTGGTGAAAAAACATGATGTTCATCAATAATTAGTCGTTTATAGAAAATTAACACTAAAAGTAATTATTATATACCTTCTAGTTTGACACTTACTAATTTAGAGACACCTGACTCTTGCATGGTAATACCATATAAAGTATTTGCATATTCCATAGTTTTTTTCTTATGAGTTATGACTATAAATTGTGTCTTATGTTCATATTCTTTTAAGTATGTACCAAAGGTATCGACATTGGCTTCATCTAGTGCTGCTTCTACTTCATCTAATATACAAAATGGTACTACTTTGACATTTAGTATAGCAAATAATAAGGCAATAGCGGTTAGTGTCTTTTCTCCACCACTAAGTAGAGTAATATTCTTTAACTTCTTACCTGGAGGTTCGGCGATGATGTCGATACCAGTTTCTAATAAGTTTTCTGGATCAGTAAGTAGAAGTTCGCCATGACCACCTTTAAATAACTTAGAAAATACTTTTCTAAATTCTTCATTTACCTTATCGAAAGTACTCTTAAATTCTTTTTCCATCGTCGAATCCATCTCTTCTATTATACTTAAGATATTATCGATAGAACTCTTTAAATCTTTTCTTTGATTATCTAAGAATGTATATCTCGTATTTATTCTTTCAAATTCTTCGATAGCTCCAATATTGATGCTACCTAATTCTTTGATACTATTTTTAAGTATTTGGACTCTATTTCTAGTTTGTTCGATATCTTCTATTGGTTGATAGTTCATTTTAGCTTGTTCGTAAGTTATATTATATTCTTCAGTTAATCTTAATAGTAAATTATCTAACTTAATATCTAATTTACCTAAAGATACTTCTAGAGTATTTAAGTCATTAACTTTCTTATTATATAGACTATTTTGTTTTTTTGTCTTTAAATCGATTTCACTTAATTCAGTATTAATTTCATCTTTTTTAGAACGAAGTAAATTTAAGTTTATTTCTAATTTGTTCTTTCTTTCTTCACACTTATAATAATTATCGATTATTTTATCTAGTTCTCGATCTAGAGTACTAGATTTAATACCGATAGTCCCAGTTAATTCTCTATTTTTAGAATCTATTATATTCTTTAAGTTATTTTGACTTAATTCTTTATTCTTCTTTTCTTCAGTTAACTTAAATAGGGTAGTATTTAGTTCATTTAAATGTTCTAATGATATAACTTCTTCATTAGTTATTTTATTTAATTTATCTCGATTCTCTTTGATAATATTTTCTAAGACTAATACTTCTTTATTTAAAGAATCTATATCACTTTTT
>CAZIUY010000152.1:0-1992 GCA_964542625.1 uncultured Muribaculaceae bacterium
ATCATCATTCATGAATATGGCTTTCGATGAAGTCGAAAACGAACTTCATATGACAGATTATAATATGATTCTAACCTCAAATAACTTCGACAAAGAAACTTACGAGAAAATACTAGAAACGACGACGCTAAATAATATCGAAGATTATTCTATCATCAGGTATACTACGATTTCTATTAAACATAGTGATGACAATTATAATAAAGAGTATATCGATTACTTAGATAAAGTCTTCGATTATGATATAGATGATACGATTGCTATAAGGACAGTTGGGGAAGAACAATATAATAAATATATTAAATCTTTAGGACTAGAATATGACGATATAAAAGATAAATTCATTTTAGTAGATTATCAAAAAGTAGGAAAATATGATGAATCTAAGAATAAAAGTGTATATAAGAGTATGAGAACTTATAGCTTCGATGTAGGAGACATTATCGAGGGTAATATTCAAGATAATAATTACAAAATAGAAATAGGTTATGTTACACCGACTAGACCTTTTGGACTAAAAGAAGTAGGGGCAGAATTTATAATAAGTGATGAATTATATGATAAACTAATTAAAGATAATACATATATCGAAATAGACTACTTATCTAGTAATGCCAATAAACTACAAGATGATATCGATAACTACTTAAGTGGTAATGAATATGAATTAAATAATATCGAAGAAAATGCTAAACTCATGAAGAACATATTTACTCTCATTGGAATATTCTTATATGGATTTATCATCGTCATATCATTAATAGGTATAACTAACATATTTAATACCATTACTACTAGTATGGAACTTCGTCGTCCAGAATTTGCGAATCTACAATCGATCGGCATGACAAAAAAAGAATTTAATAGAATGATTAGATTAGAAAGTATATTCATGGGAGTTAAATCACTACTATTTGGTATTCCCTTAGGTTTAATACTCTCATACTTAATATACTATGCCATGCAAAGCGATTCAGGTATTCCTTATCGATTACCGATTCTATCAGTCCTAGCGTCGATACTCGTCGTCTTCATACTAATAACAGTTATTATGAAATACTCGCTTAGTAAAATAAATAAACAAAATATAATCGAAACGATTAGAAACGAAAACATTTAGGGGTTAATCCCCTTTTGTCATGTTATAATACTTAAAGAAGGAGCTAAATATGAATATATTATTAGTAGAAGATAACCTTACTATCATCAAGGGTTTAAAATATGCTTTAAATGAGAATAACTATAATCTAATGTCCGCGACTAGTATAAAAGACGCTACTGATTATTTAGATAGTAATACTAAAATTAATTTAGTTATATTAGATATAGTTTTACCTGATGGGAATGGTTTTGAATTATTTACAAATTACATTAAGACTCTCGGAATACCGACGATATTTTTGACAGCTAAGGATGATGAAGAATCTGTGGTACGAGGTCTAGATATTGGCGGGGACGATTATATAACAAAACCATTCTCGACTAAAGAATTACTCGCCAGAATAAATAAAATATTATCGCGTTCTAAAAAGGTAAGAGTAATTAGTATCAAAGATATTAAGTTCGATATGGATAAAATGATAGTATATAAGGGTGATAAAAAGTTAGAATTAACTCCTCTTGAAATAAAATTACTTTGGCTATTATTTTTAAATATCGATAAATGTGTGAGTAGAAGTACGATACTAGATAAAATTTATGAATGGACTGGTAATGATGTCGATGACCATACAGTGACAGTTTATTTTAAAAGAATTAGAGTTAAATTAGGTACTGATATCGTAACTACAGTAAAGGGTTTAGGTTATAGAATAGATTATGAAAAATAAAATAAAATTAAAAAGATTCTTAACTTCACTTTCAGTCATATCTTTATTTCTAGTAATTATATTTTTAATAATAAATACACTAGAATATAAGATTTATACTAATAACTTTAACCAAAAATTATCTTCGATTATATCGGGTCTAGAAGAAGAGTACCCTAGTTTA
>CAZIUY010000153.1:0-1988 GCA_964542625.1 uncultured Muribaculaceae bacterium
TTTCATTAGCAACTTTTAAAAGATATGTATTTAAGTCTTCTGCACTAGTTATACCTTGAGCTATATCTTCAACTTGATTTATTTTATATACTTCATAATAGTAATTTAAGTATAGAGTTTGAAATAAATATAATAAAAGAAGAATAAACACACTAAAAAGAACTATAGTGATAGTCGTTCTTAAACTAAAAGACCATTTTTTATTCTTTAAATTCAAACTTATAACCCACCCCTCTTAAAGTAATTATATTATTTTTATATTTACCAATTTTACTTCTTAAAGTCTTTATATGTGTATCGACAGTTCGATCATCTCCATAAAAGTCATATCCCCAAATATTTGCCAAAAGTTGTTCACGAGATATAGCAATATTCCTATTTTCTACTAAATATTTAAGTAATTCATATTCTTTTAAAGTTAAGTTAATGGGTTCTTTATTAATATAAACTTCCCTGGCTGAGTCATCTATTTCTAAATTGCCAACAGTAATTATCTTATTGACTTTATTTACCCGTTTTAAGATAGCTTTTATTCTTGCCATTAGTTCTTTTGGACTAAAAGGTTTCATGACGTAGTCATCTATTCCTAAATCAAAACCGAGGAGCTTATCATATTCTTCCCCTCTTGCTGAGAGCATGAGTATTGGTATGCTCTTGGTTTTATGAATTTCTTTTACGGCTTGATAGCCGTCGAGTTTAGGCATCATGATATCCATGATAATTAAGTCATAATTATTTTGTTTACACTTTTCTACTGCTTCTAAGCCATTAGATGCTTCCTCTACCTGATAACCTTCTAAGATGGCATATTCTCTTATGACAGTTCTAATTAGTTCTTCATCATCTACTATTAATATTTTCAACCTTAGTACACTTCCTTTCGGTCATATTATATCACATCATATGTGAAGTAAAGATGAATTTATTAACTTTACACATATATGTAAAGTAAATCCTTAAGTATTGCATTATAATTAAACAGTTGATATTATAGTAAAACAAAAAAGGAGAGTATTTATGGAAAATAATAAAATGAGTGTCTTACCAGTAGATTATTTAAGAGGACACCTCGATACAGATGAGTTCGATACTCTTAGTATGTATCAATTACTAGGTAATGGTGTAGTTAAAGAGAATGCTGGTATTAAGATGAGTCACTGTGATTATATAGTATATGATGTTACGAATGCTAAAGAAGAGACAAAGAGAGCATACGCAGACTATATTTTTGATATAGATGTTCATAAGGTAATAAAGGGTAATACTTTTAAGAGAGTATCTAGAGAGTCTTACTTAAAGGGAAAGAGTATTACTACTTTAATGTCTATTCTAGGAGTTTATAGAAGTCTAACAACTACCGATAAAGAAGAACTTGGATATGACTTTGTCAATGTAGAAGATACACCTCTAGGTATTAAAATAACACCAATATTTAGGGGTAGAGAATTTACGAGTGGTAATGTCTACCTTAGGTTAAGTGGGAAACCTATTCCTCAGGAACTATTCGAAATCATCTCTAATGATATTACTGAGTTAACTAAGAAAGATGATTACTTCTATGAAATAACGGGTTATAGTGAGCAAGTTATAAAAAAGTTATAGCAGGCACATCTATCGATTGCAAAAAACTCTTGCAATTACTAATAAAATTTTATATAATCAAATTGTCTTATAAATTAAGACAAGTGCCTGCCCATGTGGCGGAATAGGTAGACGCACAGGACTTAAAATCCTGCGGGCTTTAAAACCCGTGCCGGTTCAAGTCCGGCCGTGGGCACCATTTTTTGTCGGGAAGTAGCACAGCTTGGTAGTGCACCTGGTTTGGGACCAGGGGGTCGCAGGTTCGAATCCTGTCTTCCCGACCATTTTTTTTGACTTTTTATCTCACCCGAACTTTGTCTACGCCATCTAATTGATTGCATTGTGAAGAGAAATCGAGGAACATATCAGTCTATTTGTTGCTAGAGAGAACTCTATTATAGGGCTCT
>CAZIUY010000154.1:0-1943 GCA_964542625.1 uncultured Muribaculaceae bacterium
TTAAATTCACTAACAAGGTCTTTGGACATAATATTCTTCAAGAGTTCATTTATTCCTATTTCAACGTCATTTTTAGATTCTTGAAGTAATGCTTGTTCCAGTTTATCAAAATCTATTAATTCGATTTCAAAAAAGGGAACTTCCTGATTATCATTTAGTAATTCGAATATTTCTTCTAATTTGGATTTTATATTTAAAGAACTTGTATTAAAGTTTTCATTCTGATTCAAAAAATTACCTCTATATTTTATGATATGATGAATGGCTAAATAGACTAATCTAATATCTGCTCGTTCATCATTTTTAACTAAATCGTTTCTAAGGTGATAAATCGTCGGATACTTTTTGTTATATGCTTTTATTTGTTCTTTTAATTCAGTGTCTATACAAACGGTTTTGTCTTCTTCCCAATATTTAGATTCTTTTAAGATTTGGAAAAAGTTCACATCTACCTTTTCAATTTCATCTTTAAATTCTTTCTGTAATAATTCGATTCGTTTCCTTCGACGGTCGTATCGACGTCTAGTATTTCTTGCAATACGTCTTTCTTCAGCAGTGTCTGCTCCGTCAAAAAGTCGAACGCCAATTAAAGGCTTGTTACCCTTCTTTATTATTTTATTTGTTAAATCATCAACTACAACCCAACCTACTGAGTTAGTCCCTATGTCTAATCCGATATTGTAATTTTTTGCCATATTGACAGTTTCCTTCCTACATGATACAATTAAATTGTCTTAATACCATTTAAGATGACATAGAGAGTTAAAATAAAGGTTTTACCCTAAATCACACACTATGTGTTTGGACTGTTTAGACAGTCTTTTTTGTATCTTAAATCAATTATAACAAATTGATTATTGGAATACAATCTTTAAAATTCGAATTTGAGTTCAATTTAGCTTAATTGAAAAAAGCGTATTTAGAATACGCTTTTTTAGTGTTAGACAGGAATAATTAGTTTTTGTCCTATTAGGATATTATTACTAGAAAGATTATTTAATGTCTTTAGTTTGTCTACGCTTATACCATTTCTAGTTGCAATTAAATATAATGTATCTCCTTTTACAACAGTATAGGTAATATACTTAGAGTCTGTTGGTATGATTAGAGACTGTCCTATCTGTAAAACATTAGAACTTAAACTGTTGAAATCTTTTATTTTATCGACAGTTGTATTATAACGATTAGCTATTTTCCATAAAGTATCACCACTTTGGACTGTATATTTTATAGTATTTTGTGCCGATGAGGTTGTGTCTATGAGAGGTATTTTTAATTCTTGTCCAATCGATAAGACATCCGTCGTCAAATTATTTAGTGATTTTATTTCATCTACACTAGTATTATATTCTTTTGCTATTTTCCATAGTGAATCCCCTGCTTTTACTAAATAGTTCGTACTTGTTTGTTCTTCAGTATCAGTAGAATTACTTATCTTTAAAATCTGCCCTATAGAAAGCGTATTGGAGGTAAGATTATTTATCTGTTTTAATTCATCGACTGTTAATCCATATTTTCTTGAAATAGTCCATAAGGTATCCCCACTTTGGACTGTGTAATACTCATTACTATCCTTTGGGGGAATATATAAAATACCCTTATATTCAGCGATGGCACGAACTACAGCTTCGGCATAACTTTGGTAATTATCTTTTAATCTTTTAGCATCGTTTATATTGTCGGCATATCCATATTGAATAATGATCGCTTCAGTATTAGGTGTATCTCTTATGATAGCATAATAATCTTTCGCAGGGTCGCTTGGAAGACGTCTTTGGTAATTTTTATTTGTAGTTTGTCCTTCCAATGCAAGATTATTTAGTATCTTATTTGAAAGCTGATTTGTATTTCTAAGTGCATATATTACTTCTGCACCCTCTTCACCACCAGAATTTATGTGATTAGATATCACAATTACATTATCAGAGTCTCCATACGCATCC
>CAZIUY010000155.1:0-1905 GCA_964542625.1 uncultured Muribaculaceae bacterium
GCTATTCTATTCGATGTAAAGTAGTTAGATATACTACTAGTACCTCCAAAGAAACCACCTGAAATTAGACCACCTAAAAATGATTGCTTAAGACTTTCCTTATATTCTTCACTAGCCATACTTAAGGCTTCAGTTTCAGTATAACCCGCTAAGATATAGTTTTGTACTGATAGAGAATAAGTACTTAAATTTCCACAAATGATATCATCTAAATAATGGTCTACTATCTCAGTACATAATTCTTCTTCTCCTTCACAGAGACTTTGACTACACGTGCTCAAGACAAAATTTGCAGAAGTCGTCATAACACTTTGGAGGGTCTCGTTACCTAAAAACATATCAGAAATATGCTCCGTAACTAAATTACTAGCATTAGCAAGATCACCTTCTAAGTTAAGTAAGTGCCCTACAGAATATGATTCCATTAAAGATTCGGTAATTGCTTCAGTGGTTGCTAAAAGAACTGCTGAGCCATCATCTAAACCTCTAGATAAAGCATCATTTAAAGTACTATTATAAACTCTCATACCCATGGTAGTAGAACTTATGAGTGTGTTGGTAGCAGCCCCTGCTAAACCTAGTCCTCCTGCCGCAGAAATAAGTGCTATATTGAATCCTGTATCAGCCATACTCATACCTATATTATAGGCAAATGACCATGGTTCTCCATAACTATTTAATATTTCTTCACTGACGGCACTTCGGTAGACATCCCCTGCACTATATGTGTTAGATTGATATATTTTCTCATGTGTTATGAATAGTGACTTTAAGGAGTAACAAGCCGCGGATAATCCTTCCATCGGTGTTGCCACGACAGAATAAAGAGATGCTAAAAACTCATGGTCTTGTGCCCAAGCTGCATCTTCTGTCTGCTTTTCAGCAACATATCTACTATCTAATTCACTAGCAATATTATTTAAGTATTCGATAGCCCCAGCAGATTTTTGTGTATTATAAACATAATTAAAGATAGACTTTTCTTCATCAGTCATGAGATGAGCCCACTTAGCATAGTTATTTAATAGGTCACCTCCAGTAATTTGGATGCCATCACTCGTATAACAATAACTATAGTTATCATCTGTATGAAATACTCCTGTATCATTTATTAAGGAACTTATGACGGCAAGATTATCTTCATCACTATATACTTTATAAGTACTAGACATGATAGTACCTAATGGATTAGCATCATTATTGCTCTGATTGATTTCTAATGAATCATTAGCAAGAGAGCTAATACTATCTGCTCTAATAGTTAAATCACTATTGATACCAGTATTACTCATAAATTCATCATCATAAATATATCTATCCACATTATTTATGTAATAATCTAGTTCTTGTGATACATAATCACGAACATATTGTAGTCTCGTCTTTTCATCTTCTAGCTCTTGTAATTTTTGATTTGCTTCCTTTGGTTTATTTAAGTTTTGGATATATTCTAATTGTTCACTAGTATTTGTCCATGCTTTATAAGTCCCTGTTTCATCGTCCCATAGTAACTCTTTTAATTCTTCTATGGCGTCTGCCCCTGCTAAATCACTATATGTATAACCCTGATAGTTAGTAAAATCATCTTTAATATCATTGATGTTATATGACCATTTTTCTTTAGTTTCATCACTTCCAATATATTCATAAGCTATAATCGTATCATTGACTGCTTTATCGAAGTCACCATAGGAATTTTGAATAGCATCTATGACTGCATTAGTATAATTAACACGATGAGTAGCATCCTCTCCATATAATTCTTCTCCTAGTGCATCAATTTGATTATCGATTTCTTCTATAGCATTATCTATATCTTCTAGTGAATTATATTCTACTCCTAAAATACTCGTACTAATAGAGGTAGTATATGATTTCTCTGTTATTTTTTTTCTTTTCTCGGGG
>CAZIUY010000156.1:0-1897 GCA_964542625.1 uncultured Muribaculaceae bacterium
GAGACTGCTTATCAAGAGTATATAGATATTTCTGAAGATTATGTATATGAAAGTAACCGTCTTTCATGGATTGAAAATATAGTGATGGTATTCATCATCATACTATATTATGCCATACTTCCAATCTTTATGGGAGGTTCTACTTTAGGTAAACGAATCATGAAGTTAAGTGTTGAAAGTAGTGATGGAGGAACTCCTAAATTATCTCAGATGTTATTGCGAACTATAGTCTTATTCGAAGTACCATTTACTATACTTTCAGTAATTCTCGTATTTATCTTAAATAAGACGACATTTACTTTAGTCTTATCTATCATGAATATATTATCGTATATACTTTTGATTGCAATTGGTGCTACTACATTATTTAGAAGTGATAATAGGGGATTACACGATATGTTAGCTAAAACTAGTGTAGAAGAAAGGAAATAAATATGAATGATTATATAATTTATTATACGATAGGGTTAATATCATTAGTAATTACCGTAGGGGCTCAAATTCTAGTTAATTCGACTTATAAAAAATATAAAAAAATTGATAATGAGAATAATTTATCTGGAAGTGAAGCCGCTAGAGAAATTTTAAATAAGAATGGTTTAGATAAAGTATACGTCGTCGAAACTAAGGGTGTACTTACAGATCATTATGACCCTAATAGAAAAGTAGTTAGACTATCTAGTGATGTCTTTCATGGTAAGACGATTGCGAGTGTTGCGATTGCTGCACATGAATGTGGGCACGCTATACAAGATAAAGAGAATTATACTTTTATGAGAATAAGATCATTCTTAGTTCCAATAGTCAATTTCTCGACTTATGCAGGATACATTGCTATCGTCTTAGGATGTTTGATGAGTATGTTAAATCTCATTTGGTTAGGAATCATCTTAGAAGCCGTCATATTAGTATTTCAATTAGTAACTCTACCAGTCGAGTTCGATGCTTCTAAAAGAGCACTAGAAGAAATAAAAAACTTAAATTTATTAGATGAAAGAGAACGAAGTGGTGGGAAATCAGTATTAACTAGTGCTGCTCTAACATATGTTGCTAGTGTTGCGAGTGCAGTTTTAGAAATCTTAAGACTCATTCTCATATACGGTAGAAGAAACGACTAAGATATGAGGACTTATAGTACCATCAGAAATTATAAGAAATTTAAAAAAGACTATGTAAATTTTGTCTTATTTATTAAAGGTGGAGACTATTATTATACTTTCGATAGTGATGCTAAAATTATGATGTATGTTTATCAAAATGTCCATGAAGATGTTTTCTATACTATTGCACGAGATGAATTTACGAATGTACAAATTAAACTTCATAGTATCGGTTTAAATGTTGCTTTAGCAGGTTATAAAATATCGAAAGAGTTTTATACGAGTAAGATGAGTGAGTATGAAAACATCAAAAGAAAAGCAAAAGAATACTATAATGCTACCTTTAGTAGCGTGAATGATACCATATAACGATGGTATTTTTTATATGGTGAAGACTAATGAATGAAAACTTTTTATTATATAAACACGTCAAAGATTTCTCTTTCGAAATGATGAAATATACGAACAATATACCGAGGAATTTAATGTACATTAAAATAGATATGCAAGAATCATTCAATAACTCGATAAGATTAATTAAGTATTACATCGTCAATATGAATGAATCTCCACGTATAAAAATGAAATACTTAAAAGACTTGATCGTCGAATTATCGATGATCGATTACTACTTAGAGTGTCTATTCGTATTTAGAGTCTTAGGAAAGAATAAATATAACGTCTACGCGACAGAACTAGAGAATATTAGAAAATTAGCATATGGGGTGATCAATAGTGAAAAAAAGTCTCATTAAATATGATGAAGTCTTATCATATAGAGTAATCGAAGAAAACTA
>CAZIUY010000157.1:0-1894 GCA_964542625.1 uncultured Muribaculaceae bacterium
ACCTATACCATGATATTCGATTCCATAGCAACACCCTACTAAAAAACACCCTATTTTACCTATTGCATACATCAAAGGAATAGATGGCATAAAAGTAAATAACATATCTTTTAGTGATTTTTTAAATTGTAATCCAAATATAATGAGACATATAATAGCACCTATTAAGGCACCATATGATGAGTTCCCTAAGGTTAGGAAATCAAATTTTTTATAAGATTCATAATTTTGTATATAAGTTAATATTTTAGAACCATAAATTATTCCAATATTTTCATAAACTAGAGCTCCAATAATTTCATCTCGAGAAAAGTTAAATTTCTTATATATCATAAATACGATAATAATATTTGATATTAATGATAATAGAATCATCATTCCATAAAGTGGTAGTTTTGTATCAACCATGTATAGTACCTATTTCAGCACAGCCACTCCAGTCAGTATTAACACACGTAAACAACATCCAACACCATATAATGAGCCAAACGATAATTGCTAATATTGACAGCCAAAATAATACTCTAATGATGATGTTTTTTGGATAGATAATTTTCCCTGTTACGATTGTGACAATCGATACTAATAAACCAATATATGTTTTAAAAACAAGATTAATTATGATACCAAGCACAAAGATACTTATAATTATGATGATGTTTTTATTTATTAATTTTTCTTTTTTATTATTAGTGTTTTGTACAAACTCACTGTTTTCGATATTATTTTTCATACTTAAACCTCCACGATAAAATATATCTTACATTTTATATTATACTATAATTTTTTTTATTGTCACTTTTTTTTAAAGTCAAAGTTTTAATATCATTGTCTTTTTTAAATTTCTCGATATCAAAGCCATTAGTATCGATATTTTGGTGTCCTAAATCGAATTTAAATTGAGGGTTCTTAGCCTTTACTTCAGCGATTGGGTACCCCATAACTTTTATATCATCGACATTAAAGTCATAGAAATTTTTCTTGTCTGGATTGAGCCAAATATATGGTTCACATTCGATTGGCTCTCTAGTTAACATTTCCTTAGCAATTTCGATATGTCTATCGTATATTTGAATATTAGCATAAAACCAAGTAAATCTGCCTGGGGTATATCCCGTGTGTCTTGCGACTAGATATAGAAATACTAAGTATTGTACTTGATTGATTGCCCCTGCAGTCAAGAAGTCACTAGACCTTTGAAAAAGGCACATATCTAAGTAATCGACTCCATCTCTACCGTGTCTTACATTCCAAACGGTTTGATAAGCACAAGGCTTTAATCCATGATTCTCTTTAAAGTCATCTACCTGCCACATATTCAAAATATGTCTTCTTCCGTCGGGATTCTCAGTAATATCTTTTAGTAAATCGTCCATCAAGTTATGCCTCTTTACTGTTGCACCATATACTTGACCTATCGTTCGATTACCAATATCCCATTCATCCCACCAAGTAATATTATATTTATCTTTTAAGAAATCTAAATCATTTGATTGATCTTGATATATCCAAAGTAATTCACCAATTGCACTTTTAACGGCAATGGGTCTTAGTGTAATGATAGGAGCTTCTTTCTTTGTCAAGTCATATGTCATCATACCATGATTGACACTTAGGGTATAAGAAGGAGTTCCATCACTATAAGTCGAACTAGGATATTTATCTATCTCCCCTTCTTCTAATATTCTCTTAATTACTTCTTTGGTGTACATATCACCCTTAGTACCCTTATAATCTTTAATCATATTCATCATCCACTTTCTATATATTATTATAGTTTATTACTAAAATTATTTCCAATATTTTATTGTTGACTACACTACATATTTTTGTTAAATTAAAAAAGGTGGTGCGTCAGTTCGGCGTATATAATATAGTTGGTGGGAAGCCAACC
>CAZIUY010000158.1:0-1859 GCA_964542625.1 uncultured Muribaculaceae bacterium
GATTATGATAATCCCTAGATATTTACAGTTAAACTTGTATTTTAAAATATAAAATGATATGATATTTACTGATAAGGAGGAAGTATGAAAAAACAAATTATTTTATTACTTATAGTAGCTATTTTACTTAGTGGTTGTGGTAAAACTATACCGACATTACAAGATGGTAGTGAGGCAGTTGTCACATTCGATGATGGTTCGATGATAAGTGTCGATGACCTCTATGAAGAGTTAAAGACTACTTATGCTAGGAGTGCTATTATCGACATGATCGACACTAAGATTCTCGAGGATAAATATAAAGATAATTTAGAAGATGCCGAAGAATATGCCAAAAACTATGTCGAATCATTAAAAAATTACTATGTCGATGAAGATGGAAACTACGATGAAGCATCACTAGTAAGTGCCATTCAACAGTATTATGGTTATAATTCTTTAGCAATATTCCAAGAAAAGATGAGAATTAACTATTTAGCTAATTTAGCTATCGAAGATTATGCAAAGTCTATCGTCACTGATAAAGAAATAGAAAAGTACTATAAAAATGAAATAGTACCAGATAGGGATGTTTCACATATTCAAATTATACCAGAAGTTACTGATACTATGACTGATGATGAAAAGACTGCCGCAGAAGAAGAAGCACTTAGTGAAGCTAAATCGATTATTGCTAAACTAAAAAAAGGTGAAAAATTTGAAGATTTAGCTAAAGAATATTCTGATGATGAAGCAACTAAAGAAGATGGTGGCTCATTAGGTACGATTAACAAAGGTACTTATGGAAGCGATGCTTTCGATGAAGAAGTGTATAGTCTAAAGGTCGGTTCTTATTCTACAGTACCAGTCGAAACTACGGAAGGTTATGAAATAGTATATGTTACTAAAGAATATGATAAAGCGAGTCTAGATGATGTCAAAGATGATATAATCGAAGCATTAAGTAATGAATTACTAAGCGATGATGCCACTATTAGTGTAACAGCCATGGAAGAACTAAGAAAATCTTATGGTATGAATATCATAGATACTGATATTAAAAAAGACTATAATGATTATATGGATGATATGATGGATGCTGCAAAGGCAAGTAATGCTAGCTAATACACTATAAATAGAGACTATTTTATGGATAGTCTTTTTTAAGTCTTATTATATTGAATATTTTTTATTGTTATGATATTATCTACATGATGAAAATAGTTTAAATTATTAAAGAAAAGGGGAAACGTAAAATGGATACAAACCAAATTTTACTAATTATCATTGTCGTCTTAATAAGCGTTATCGTCATCTTTGCATTATACTTCTTAGTATTTCACTTAGTAAACAGAAAAAATGATAAAAAGACTGTAAGTATTTTTAATCCAGAAAACTTAGTCGAAGAAGAATCTTTGATGAACGTGATGGATGAAAAAAAGAATGTCGAATTTCAAAGTGATGAAGAAAAGTTTGTAAATAATAACGAAGAAGTAAAGATAGTTTCTAGTGATTTAACCCAACAAGAGAAAGTTAATCCGTTTAATATCGATATGACTTTGCGTAAAAAAGATAATACTAAAATAACTATCGAAGATGATAATAAAAATAAATTCATAAAATAAAACTGATCTATAGATAATCAGTTTTATTTTAGGCTATTAAGCCGTTAATTGGTATTTTCTTAGTGTCCTTGCTTCTCTTGCACTTAGTACGACCTTGTGTCCATTTAATGTAACTTGTTGCAAATTGACGCATTGTTTCTTTTTAGTAGCATTTAAAGCATGACTTCTAGTATTAGCAAAATTTGGTTTTTTTCTCGTTAATTTAGTTGCCATAATATTCCTCCTTAAAAGTTGATTGCCTCTAGATTATAGCAT
>CAZIUY010000159.1:0-1838 GCA_964542625.1 uncultured Muribaculaceae bacterium
GCGGTGGTGGAGGCGGAGGAGGCTTCTAGAAAAAATTTAGGAAATATTTACAAAAGGCGTGGTTATAATGTCGATGTCGGCGTCGTCGAAGTAAATAAAAAACATTCTAAACCTCAATATGAAGTCGACTTTGTATGTAACTTAGGAAGTAAGAGAATCTATATTCAGTCAGCATATGAGATTAATGATGTCCAGAAAGAAATACAAGAAAGAAAATCATTATCGAGTATAGGAGATTCATTTAAGAAGATAATTATCGTAGGTGATGTTAGCAAGCCGAGGATGGACGATAGTGGTATTATAACGATGGGTATATACTATTTTCTACTTAATATCGATAGTTTAAATGAATGGTAATAAGTTTTAAAATATAAATAGGAGGAGTATATGAAAAAACCAGATAAAAAAGAATTAATAGAACAAGGTAGTAAGACACTAAAAGAATTTAAAGAGTTTATCTCTCGTGGTAACATCATCGATATGGCTGTCGGTACAATTATCGGTTCAGCTTTCGGTAAGATAGTAACATCGATAGTAAATGATATATTGATGCCTATCATCGGTGTCATTATAGGAGGAATAGATTTCTCTAATCTATCGATAAAATTTAAAGGTGCCACTATTGCTTATGGAATGTTTATTCAAAATGTTATCGACTTCTTGATAGTCGCAACGTGTATCTTCTTCTTTATTAAAGTATTATCTCAATTTACTAAAAAGAAAGAAGAAGAAAAAGAAGAAAAACCTTTAATAGATGAGAAGACTGAGCTATTAAAAGAAATTAGAGACTTACTTAAAAGTCAGTCTAATAATAAAAAGTAATTAAATAATATCATCCTAAATTAGAGGGTGATGTTTTTAGTTTTATAAAATAGAAGATAATAAAAAAAAATGACCTAAGGCTTCAAAAGTTTCCTAGGCACCATTCGTTAGTAATATATCAAAGTTATTTACACTTGTCAATCACTCCATATGGAACTACTTACAGTAAAAGTAATCTTCAAAATAGAGGAATTTTTAAAGGAAATTTACATTAAGTTGCAAGACTCATTTTTTTAGATGCACATAAAATAGAAGACAATTTGCTAGAAATCTGATACAATGTGTAATAGAAATGGGGTTCTTATATGAGTGTATTTTTACCTGATATATATCAAAAGAGCATATATACGATCGATTATGAAAATTTATTTAATGCTGGTATAAAGATTATTTTATTTGATTTAGATAATACCATTGCTCCTATACTTATGAATGAACCTAATAAGAGACTCAAAGAATTATTCGAAGATATCAAAAAAATTGGTTTAAAACCTATTATTATGAGTAATAGTGGTAAGAAGAGAGTGAGTCCCTTTAAAGATGGTCTTCTAGTAGATGCCGCGTACTTTTCATTAAAACCATTAAAATGGAAATATAAGAGGATCTTATCACTATATAATGTCAAAGTAGATGAAGTCGCGGCTATTGGTGATCAGATTCTAACAGATGTCGTCGGTGCCAATAGAGTAGGTATTACTTCTATACTCGTAAATAAAATAGGTGTTGGAGACTTTAAATGTACTAAATTTAGCCGTATAATAGAAAACATGATTTTAAATTATTACACCAAAAAAGGCGTATTTAAAAGAGGTGAATATTATGAATAAGATATGTTATGGATGTGGAGTAAAACTCCAAACGGATGACCCTAAGAAATTAGGTTATGTTCCCAAAGAAAAAATATTAGATTCTACTTATTGTCAAAAGTGTTTTCAATTAATTCATTATGGAAAACATTATACTAGTAGTGAACCACTTAGTACTAAGAGTATAATTAAGATAGTCAATAAGTCTAA
>CAZIUY010000160.1:0-1837 GCA_964542625.1 uncultured Muribaculaceae bacterium
TTTACCAAATAGCTCTAAAGCATTACCTGTTACGATAAAGAACTTATTATCTTCTATCGATTTAATTATCTCACTCCTATATTTAAACATATCTTCTAAGACTAAGTTCTCACTTTCTTCAGAGCCTGACCCTAAATAAAATAAATCATATTTCTTAAAGTCAATATCGTCTGGTATAGATACTTTATCGACTATAACTTCGACGTTATTTCTCGTAATAAATTTTTTTAATGCAAGAATATTTCCATTTTCTCCATAAAGATTCATCGCATCATAATATAAATGTGCTATTTTAATTACTTTTTTCATGATTCACTTCCTTTAACATATTCAAGATAGTTTCTGTCATATCGAAGCATACCATCGTATAAATATTTCCTGTACTTTTGTCTATGACCATATCTAAGAGTTTAGATAATTCTTCTACTAAGATAATTTTTTCTTTTTCTATACCAGCATATTCTAACCTACAAACAACATCATACTTGAACCTGCCTATACAAAATATCTTATCTATATTTTTATCTTTTAATAATTCAAAATCGATATCCCATAGCCAAGATAAGTCATTGAATCGATATCTCCTAGAGACATTCTCGAATCCCATTATTATCGTCTTTTTTCCAGGTTGCATCTTGATATAATTAATCGATTGCAAGTAGCTAAGAGGATTTTCATTCTTGCTTTCTAACATTTCTAAATTTCTCCTCGCCAAGACATAAGATTTACCTCTCTTACTATGTATAGATGGATCGTTAATCGACTTGATAATATCGTATCCTTCGATTCCAACTAAACTAGAAATAGTATAAGCAAGGAGGGTATAATAAACTGCAAAGAATACTTTTTTATCTAACTTTAAAGTATTACGCCCGATAGTAAAAGTACCACTTTTTAAATCGACATTCTTAGCATCATAAGAAGCAACACCTCTAGTAAAATCACAATTAGGACAACTATATAGTCCAAGATTCCCATAATGGTAAGACTCATATGTTAGTTTATTGTGACACTTTGGACAATAAGCAAAATCTACAGCATAGTTCGGTTCTTTATCATATTTAGTTTTATCTATACCATAAGTAGTAATTTCTCCCTTATATTCATACTTTAGTCGATTTAGTAAAGGGTCATCTACATTTATAATTAGATGTATACCTGGATAAATAGATTCCATAATCTTATCATATATGACTTTAGGGTGTATGTTTCTAGCACTTTGATCTCTCGTAATATTAGTGATGGCTAAGTGAGTTATAATACCAGGTTTAAAGATACTACCTACATATCTTTCATCTACCTCTAGTAAGAGAATATCGGCATCCACTTTCTTCGAAAAACATTTAGTATTATTTAAGACGATAGTCACTATCGCGGAAGAAACATTAGAACCACTCTTATTCCAAACTACTTTTTTACCATTAGATTCTAGAATACGTGCTAGCATAGAAACACTAGAACCTTTACCACTCGAACCAGTCACTACGACTACGTATTTAGGATATTTTATTTTATCTAATGGGTGTTTGTTAAACTTTAAAATGATACTTCCTGGAAAAGTAGTTCCATTTCTTCTAAATAGATGACAAACCCATGTTATTAATTTACATATTATTATCGATATCATTGTCATGAAATACTTCATCTCCTTAGTCATTATATCAAAACTAAAAAACTTTTACTAGGACTATTCAAAATGACTGTGAGCTCACTGGTAGTGTTGATTAAATACTATTGGAGTGATAAGATAACTTTAGATTTAAGATTTATAAGTAAGGAAGAAATAAAATAAAGGAGGAATAAAGGTGAGTGATTTAACAGTAGGAAGTGTTTGTTC
>CAZIUY010000161.1:0-1827 GCA_964542625.1 uncultured Muribaculaceae bacterium
TGCCCTTTTTTACCTTATTTTGTAAAATTAATTTCATTTTTTGTTTTCAGACTAACTTCCTTTCTATAAAACTATAGTATAGATTTTCTAGTTTATTCTTATTTTTTTATTGTTTTTTCATTTATATAAAATATTAAGAGAAGTATTAAACTTATTATGATGCATATACATGATTGTATAATTGCTAGTGGATATAAGTTATTGACGATGATGCTCTTTAAGAATATACTAAAAACAGTCTTAGAGAGTTTTAGGATATAACTCTTTGATATCATATTTATAATTAAGTAAATAATACTACTAATGAGGAGTGCGATAGTAAATAGTTTAGTACCCTTTTTAAAAGAGAAACTACATATACTAAGTAAAATATAGATAGTAAATACAAAGATATTAATGAGTAGAAATACAGAACCATTAGTAAGTAAATTAGTTATTTTTCTTATCTTAATGATACTAGAGTAATTTATATCTAGTGAGTCTCTTAAGAGATACAAATTACTTTTAATAGCACTTATCTCTTCTTTAGTATAATTACTTAAATTGATCATTTCTATATTAGGATAACTTCTTTTATAGAAAACATAGTTTTTATATTCATTTATATAATCTAATAAAATACTTTCCATACTACCAATATCACCATCTAATGTACTATATAAGATGTGTGTATTAGAAATCATATCAGTTGGACGTTTATTATTTATGAATACTATCGTAAATATAAATTGTAATATCATTATTAATACTAATAGAAAAAATAAAAGAGAAGTAACGATACTTCTCAATATATGAAACACTTTCATCAAAATTATCACCTATTTTATGATGTGTTATCTTTTAAAATTTATTTATGTTTTTTCTTGACGGCGTCTTCTCCCATTACGAAATCGATTAAGTAAGTAACAATGTAAATTAAGATGAAGTCTAAAATAAGTGTTATAATATAGTTCATTAGCATACTATTAAATAATAACATCGGTTTATAAGCATCTACAAATAACATTGCTAGCAAATCAAGAATAGGGATGATTATTGCAAAAAGTAGAGCATCTCTCGAGTATGATCTCTTGCGAGCACGTCTTGCTTCTATTTCTTTACCTTCTGGTAAAGTAGTACCTAATAAAGATTTAGGAGTACATTCTGTTGCAACAGTTTTACCTACTTCAGTCGTAATCTTTGGTGTTTCTTCGACGATAGTCTCTTTAGAAACTTCTTCCTTTAATTCGGACCCTCTAGGTTCTACAACACTATTATTAGTTTTCTTACTAGTAGAAGAATTGTTAGTCTTAGGTTTTGTCGTCTTTGCCTTATTACTAGTAGTAGTCTTCTTAGGCGTAGTCGTCTTTTTTGTCGTAGTTTTAGTCTTTTCTGTAGTTGTCTTTTTCTTAGTATTAGTAGTATTAGTAGAACTCGTATTTGTCTTCTTCTTCGTCTTTTCTTCGTTAGATTTAGTATTCTTCGCCATATCTTATCACCGAGACAATTATATCATGAAAGACTCTTTTTTGTAAACAACAAATTGCCTTTCAAGAAACGGGTCAAATAGACGTTCTAGGTTTTATTACTTCTTGCACGATACTTATTAAGTGTTCTTTATTATTCTCTTGGTATCCAGCATATTTTTCTTGTAATACTTTTTCTACTAAAGGTAGTAGTTCTATACTTTTAATATTAGATATTTTTTTAAGTCTTGCTTGACTTATCACTTGTTTAGACTTACATCTTAAGTAGTCATCTTCACTATAACAGATGAGATTTAAATTATCTCGATATTTCTCTTTTAATTTATCTGCGATTAATATACCCTCTGGGTCGAAGTCTCCA
>CAZIUY010000162.1:0-1812 GCA_964542625.1 uncultured Muribaculaceae bacterium
GATGGATATGATATTCACTAATATTACTTTAGGTCTTTCATCTATCATAAAGTGGGGTATTAATATTATAATCGGTATTATCGTATCGATATACTTGATATATGATAAAGAAGAATTTTTAAATGGTACTAACAAAGTATTAAAAGCCACTTTACCATCTAAAACATATAATCTCCTCATCGATAACTTAAATTATATCGATAAAATATTTGGAGGTTTTATGACTGCTAAAATAATCGATTCTCTTATCGTTGGGATATTAACTTTCATCGCTTGCTCACTATTTAAAATACCATATGCCCTCATCATTTCTGTTACAGTTGGAATTACGAACATCATACCATATTTTGGACCATTTATAGGAGCTATTCCCTCTATACTATTACTTCTTTTAATAAGTCCACCTAAGAGTTTGACGTTTACTATTCTCATATTATGTATTCAACAATTCGATGGTAATATCTTAGGGCCAAAATTAATAGGTAATAAAACAGGAATGAAGAGCTTTTGGGTATTGTTTTCTATTCTCTTATTTGGGGGACTATTTGGTTTTGCAGGGATGATTTTTGGAGTACCAGTCTTTGCCGTCATATATTCGATACTAACTAATTTAATCAATAAAAGACTTGCTAAAAAAGATATTTAGTTCTATCTATTGTTTATACAAATTCGGAATCCAATTCCGAATTTGTTGATATATTCCATAGAATATACTATGATTATTTTGGTGATATAAATGAAATATATTTCAAGAAGTATAGAAGAAAAATTGATTTCCATGATCGATAAGTATCAAGTTATTATGATAACTGGTCCTAGGCAAGTGGGTAAAAATACTTTGTTAAGTTATATTTCTAGAAAGCTAGATAAAAATATTAATAGAGTAACTCTAGATGATTTAATTCTCAGAAAGCAAGCACAAGAAGATCCAGAACTATTTTTAAGGACACATGAAACTCCACTCATAATCGATGAATTTCAACGAGTCCCAGAGTTATTATCATATATCAAAATGATAGTCGATAATGAAAATGAAAAAATTACTTTTGGTGAAAAAGAAGAAACGGAAACTTTATATTTCTTAACTGGAAGTCAAATTTTTGAGGAAATGGAACAAGTATCTGAATCTCTTGCTGGTCGAGTCGGAATACTCGATTTGTACGGTCTATCCGAAAGGGAAATTGAAAAGAAAAGTGATGCATTATTTATCCCTAATATTGATGATATAAAACTTCGAGAGAGGACTACATATAAGTCGACTATCGATTTATACAAAAAAATATTTAAGGGTTCATATCCTGAATTATATACAGTAGATAAGGATATAGAACAATATTATAGTGATTATTTTAGAACTTATATTGAAAAAGATGTGAGAAAATTAATTAATATTAAAGATGAAAATAACTTCATTAAATTTGTATCTTCCCTAGCAGCAAGGACAGGACAAGAATTTATCGCTTCATCTATTGCTAATGAAATTGGTATCGATGATAAAACAGTCAAATCATGGTTATCAATTTTAAAGAACACAGGTATCATATTTTTAATATCCCCATATATGAATAATAGTGTCGGTAGGGCTATTAAAAGAGAAAAAATATATTTTACTGATACTGGTCTTGCTTGTTATTTAGCGGGATACACAGATTATATAACCTTAGAAAAAAGTATATATAATGGTGCTATATTTGAAACTTACGTCATCGATGAAATAATTAAGTCTTTTGCTAATCATGGAAAAGACGTCAGAAAACATCTTTATTATTATCGAGATAATAATCAAAAAGAAATTGATTTACTGATTAATTA
>CAZIUY010000163.1:0-1806 GCA_964542625.1 uncultured Muribaculaceae bacterium
TATCCACTGATGATTTAACAGAAATGAATAATACTCTAAATGAAAAAATTAAGAATATGATAATAGGTAGTATTAACTATAGTAAAGAGATAAATACTGATATATTTGGCTTTAATTATGAGTACTATCTATACTATCCTAATCTAGTAAAGTTTGATACATGGAAGAATTTAGATTATATAGTAAATGTCGATATATCTATAAATGAAAAGGGTATGATAATAGATTCTATTTGGGGTGCTAAAGATGGAGAATAAACAAGGATTCTTTAATAGTAGAAGTCTCTTTTGGGGATTAGGAATCAGTCTAACTATTAGAGTAACATCTACTAGTGTGTGGATATCTATGTTATTGGGATTACTTATGGGTATAATTACTTTGATGCTTATTAAAAATAAGAGTAACTCCAACTTGATAAAGACACTTACTGGATTAATATTCACTATCTTATCTATTTCTATCCTCGCATTTATGAGTAGTACTCTATATTTAAATGAAACACCTGGCTTTATATTAGTTGTAGTAGGAGTTATCGCTTGTTATATCATCAGTTCTATTAGAAATAACTCATGGAAATCATTTTTAAATATAATGTTCTTTACTTCTATATTTTTGTTCTTTACTTCTGAAGGACTACTCTTAAAAGATACTCTAATAGAAAATATCTTACCCATATTTAATACTAAAATTTCATCTATTTTATATGGAGGCCTCATCTTCTATCTTTATAGTATTACTCCTGTCATTACTCTAAACGATATAGATGATAAAAAGAATCTTATTATAAATTATATAAGTGGGTGTCTTTCTATCATACTTATTAGTATCATGTCTATCCTAGTTTTAGGAGTAAATGAAGCTATGCTCTATAGATATCCAGAATATGGATTATTAAAGCGAATTAAAGTATATGAATTTTTCTCGAATGTCGATAATATTTTCGTCATTATATTCGTCTTCGACTTGTTAATAACGGGTGCAAGTGGACTTCGTAATATGCAATTTAAAAGTAAATATATAAAAGTGATAATAAGCATCTTGATAATATTAATTTCAACATACTTAATAGAAAGTGCTAAGATAATGACTTTTATATATTATTATTTACCAATAATCTTGATAATAATATTAATTTTGACAATAACTTTCAAAAAAGAATAGTATAATTATCTATAAATGTGACTATGATATAAAGGGTGAAAATAGAATATGATGATCGTACCAACTGTTGTAGAAAACACGTCTAATGGTCGTGTAGTTTATGATTTATATTCACGACTACTAAATGAAAGAATTATCTTTTTGACTGGTGAGATAACGGATGATGTTGCTAATAATATTATTTCTCAGCTCTTATATTTAGATAGTTTAAATAGTAAAGATATATCTTTATATATAAATAGTCCAGGTGGTTCAGTCATGGCTGGACTTGCTATATATGATACGATGAATTATATTAAGAGTGATGTCTCGACGATAGTGGTTGGTATGGCTGCTTCTATGGGAGCGTTTCTTCTAGCCGCTGGTGCTAAGAAGAAAAGATATGCTCTACCTAATTCAGAAGTAATGATACACGAAGTATTAGGAGGAACAGAAGGGCAAGCGAGTATCGTCAAGATACAAGCAGAAAGAATCTTGAGACTTCGCGATAAGATGAATAGACTACTAGCGAAACATACTAACAAGAGTATTTCTAAAATTAATAAAGACACTGAAATAGATTATTTCATGGATTCCATAGAAGCTCTTAATTATGGTATAGTAGATAAAATCCTAGATTAATACGACCTAGGATTTTTAGATTAT
>CAZIUY010000164.1:0-1757 GCA_964542625.1 uncultured Muribaculaceae bacterium
ATAGGACGATTAGAAGTAAAGGTTCTATCGAAAGCGTCTTAGATAATATCGAAGGCCTAGGAAGTAAGAGAAGAAGTGCTCTAATAAAAAAATTCGGTAGCATCAAAGGAATCACTGATGCAAGTATCAGCGAACTATCTACAGTCATCCCTAAGGGTGTTGCTATAAAACTTAAAAATTATTTAGTATCTCGCGATAAATAAGCAAAACTCATGTTAAAGAGGTGTAAAACTGTTCTTTGTTTCATAGAATTAAATATATAACTATTGTATAATAATGTAACGAGGTGTAAATATGTTAATTTTAGCTAAGACGACACTAGCAATCATGCTAGGGTTCATCCTTTCAGTAATTACTGGTTTTATATTGATTCCCATTTTAAAAAAAATTCATTTTAATCAAAAAATAAATACATTGATTAATAAACGCCACTTACAAAAAGAAGGAACTCCAACTTTAGGAGGATTAATATTTATAATACCGACCATACTAGCACTCGTGATGTTATATATAAAGGGTAGTATATCGATCAATCATAATTTAGTTATTTTAGTATTTGTTTTCTTGAGTTATGGTGCACTGGGATTTTTAGATGATTATTTAAAACTAAAAAGACAAAACCAAATAAGTGGTAATGAAGGATTAAAATCATGGCAAAAGTTTATTTTACAAATTATAATTGCGGTCGTCTTCTTCTTCATATATAGAAGTTATGGAGGTACAGGAGATTTGACATTAAGTCTCTTTGGTTGGAACTTTCCAATGGGTTGGGCTTATGGTTTGTTCATCCTCTTGGTACTCGTTGCAACGACTAATGCCGTCAATATTACCGATGGTCTAGATGGTCTAGCCGGAGGATTGAGTGTCTTTGCCTTTATAGCATTTGGGCTTATTGCCTGGAATACTACTTGGCTCGATGGTTATCAAGAATTAGCAATATTTTGTTTTCTTCTAATTGGAGCACTAGGTGGTTTTCTATTATTCAATAGTCACCCCGCTAAAGTATTTATGGGTGATACTGGTTCTTTAGCCTTAGGTGGAGCCCTTGCGACAGTTGCCATTTTAACGAGACACGAGTTTTCTTTAATACTTATCGGAGGGGTCTTCGTCTTAGAAACACTATCTAGTTTGATTCAAATAATTTCTATTAGAAAATTTCATAAGAAAGTATTCTTAAAAGCTCCCCTCCATCACCATTTTGAAGAACTAGGTTGGGAAGAAACCGATATTGTAAAGCTATTTTGGTCAGTCGGTTTTATACTAGCCATGTTTGGTATAATTTATGGAGTTTGGTTATAAAAAATAACGCATTATTTTCTAGGTGCGTTATTTTTTTCATATTCTTCGATATATTTTTTAATAATATATATTATTTGGCTATTTATACTTCTTTCTTGATCAGCGGAGACTGAACATAATTTCTTATATAAGTCTTCGTTAATCCTTAATGAAAATTGTACTTCATATTTCATTTTATCATCATCACGCCTCTCTTTAATATCTATATGATATCAAAATGGTGCTCATTCAAACAGCGTTAAATTAATATCAAAATAATATTGACCTGAAATTCTTTTTATGATATATTCATAGTGATATCATATTAATATCATAAATGAAAGCTTTAGCCAGCATATTTTTAAGAGAGGATTGGATTTTATGATGCATAAAAAAAGAAAAATAATAAGTATAATAATATGTGCTATAGTAATACTATCTATTGCTAGTATTACTTATTCATACTTTTCTAGTAGTAT
>CAZIUY010000165.1:0-1754 GCA_964542625.1 uncultured Muribaculaceae bacterium
ACTTTCTCCTGTTGCATAATCGATACTAACACCATCTTCGACATTATAGATAAATACATTAAACTTTATACCCTCTCCAGCATCCTCGATACTAAGAGCTTCCATTTCGACTCCACTAGCAAGTAAGTTATCTCCTAGAAAGATAGGTGTAACCCGATATAAGACATGATTATCAGTACTTTTAATATATTCTGCAACTTCGTTTTCAAACTCTAACATAGTTTTAGCATTCATACTTCGCGTACAAGTAATTAAATTCTTTTCATTAGCATTTTCTCCAGTTAGTTGGTAACCGATTAAATGACATCTATTATATAAATATTTACCATCTACAAAGTCATACTTGACAGTATGCCAACCTGTTGGCTTAATCATCCCTATAGAACCACGTTCTTCCGTTGGCATGAGACTCTTATCGATGTTTGCTACTGCTACACCACATCTACCTAAACTATCTAGTTCTGAATATTCTTCGAAAGCAGAACTACTATAATCACTTACATTAAAGTAAGGAACATTATCATTTAGTACGATATACTTTTCACCAGTATACTCTGGTATTTCTTCCATATCATAAGAATACGACTCTTGAACTGGATATATATTCTTAATTAAATCCTGTATTTCATCACTGAATGTAACTCCCCCAATCAATAATATTAATGTCAAAGGAATCATTGCAGAATTTTTTATTTTTTTTCTTTTAGCCATATTTACCTCCCATATATATAAAGAAAGACATCAGTTAGTGATGTCAATTATTACTTTCCATCGATTCTTTTAAAAGTCTCTCGTGAATACCAGGTTCGACGATATTTATCGCATTTATAGCACTTTCGAGACTAGATTTAAAGTTTCCTTTAAAGAACTCACTTTCTGCTTTCTTTAAGCCTTCATTGACTCTAAGATTCGTCGTTCTATACCTATTTCCATAAAGTATAGCGTGCTCACTCATAGAAGCCGTCTTAACAGTCTCATTAGTCGTCTTATATAGTTTTAAAGTTAAATCTCTTGCTGTATCTACCCTAATATTTAAGACATTGATATCTATCGGTTTATTATCTAATTCTTTTGTAACATTATTGACTGCTTCTACAGCTTCTGATAATTCGATATAATACTTCTTAGGTATGATAGGTAATTTATAAGTATTTATCTTTTCTTTACTACTAGATAGAAGTGATTTAATCTCTTCTAATTGATCTTTTGCTCGAGCATAATCTTCTTGAAGATTATTTACTAAAGATAAGAAATTATCTAATCGTTCTTCGATATTTGTAAGTCGTGAATTTAATCCTCTCATCTCTTTACTAAGTTTAGAATATGGATAAGATTTTCTCTTAGCATGAGTTATTAGCATATCATAATCTTCCATGATACCCTTAGTCTCTACTTCAATTATATTTAATCCTTTAAAAGAATCTTCTTCTATTTTATAGTCTCTCTTAATTCTATCCATCTTACCATTTAAGGATGCTGCCACTTTAGAAAGTTTTACTGTCTTATTAGCAATAACTTTACCTATTTCGATAAACTCACTTCTCGCTAATCTTTCTTTATCAAAATCATGATAAATACCATCAAAATAATCAGAAATAGTCTTTAATTCTAAAGTAGAATCTTCTAAATTTAGAACATTTAATCTATCGAAGATATCCGCTATCTTCTTCTCTGCTTCATTAATATTATATTCGATAGATAAATAATCTAAATTATAACCTTCTTTGATCATCTTACCATAAATAGAATTGACA
>CAZIUY010000166.1:0-1748 GCA_964542625.1 uncultured Muribaculaceae bacterium
TTTCTACTGTTTTACTAACATTTTCTGATTCACTTGAAGTTTTAGCTATATAATCTAATTTTTGTTTTTCTAACTCTAATTTTAGGTGGATAAGAGCAATTTCTTTTGTGATATTTTCTAAGTCTTTATTGTCTTCATATTCACTGAGACTAGATATAGCATCATGACCTAGCTGGTCATTCATGTTTTTAAATACAAATTCATGATCTTTTTCTTTCTTGAAGCAATAACAACTACCTGCTAAGCCACCAATAAGTGCTGGGGCTAATAAGCTAAATAGACTAGTCTGTAACCCCATATTTTCTAGTAAATTTAAACCTATGATTGGCATATTACAGAATGCCATAAACGTAAATACACCGATTAAACCAGCACTTAAAATATCCGCAAATCGATAAAATTTATCTATAACTCTCCAAAACTTTTCTATTAAAACATTTTTAGTTGTCATAATATTAGCTTCAAGTTGTTTCTTTTGTAAATCGGTATTTATACTATCCATATTATCAGAGATTTCTTCTATAGTACTCTCATCAACATATCCTTTAATTTTATTATAATTTTCTGATAAATAGCTATAGTCTATACCTAATACTTTATTTATACTTCTTAATTTCTCTTGTTCAATTTCATATTTTGTCGCTTCTTCGATTCTCTCTCTTTGCGTCTTTGATTCTGAAAATTCTCTTAGCTTTTCTCTATACTTTGATTTTCTCGTATATACTTCTTCTCCTATGATTCCAATTAATATAGAAACTCCAACACATGATGGTTGTATTATGTTTAGGGGAATATTTAACTTAATCATGACTGGCATCAAGGCGATTATCAATACCCAAGGAATCATCGTAAATGAGAAAGCACGGGTCACTTTGGCATCCCAACTATTCGCCTTTATGATTTTTATTTTTTCATGTAGCTCGCTAATCTTTACGACATTTCTATTATATTCATCTTGTAATTTTCTTTTTAACTTTTCAGAATCATTCAAACTCATAAACTAAACACCTCTAATGTGAATTATTATAGCATTTATTTCTAAATATTGTAACTAGTTATTTTTAGGATTATAACCATTACTTGGTAAGCATTAGTTTTACTGTACCACCTTTTTTAGCATAATATCCAGGCTCAGGACTCATATAAAGTACTATATTTCCCGTACCTGAAAACTCTATTTGAAAGTCTTTTAAGAGTTTAATGGCATCTTGTTTATCCATACCGACGACATCAGGTAACTTAATATAAGAGTCTTCATACCAACGGTATTCTTTAGACATACCTTCAGTATCAGGTTTAATATCCAATATTTCTATGGCTTCTGTCAAAACATTTTTCGCAACAGGTGCTGCAACAGTACCACCATACTGTGTAATACCTTGAGGATTATTGATAGCAACATATACTATTATCTCTGGATCATTAGCAGGCATAAAACCGATAAATGACAAAATATAATTACCGATTAGGTATGAGCCGTTTTCTACTTTCTGTGCTGTACCTGTCTTGCCACCGACACGATAGTTTTCGATATAGGCATTTCTCCCTGTACCATTAGCAACGACACTTTCTAGAGCATATCGTACCATATTACTCGTGTTTTCACTGATAACTTTCCTTACTATTTTAGTCGTATTTTCTTGAATAATAGTGTTAGCATCAGGCTCACTAATAGTATGCACGATATATGGAGTTAGGAGATTACCTCCGTTAATAATCGCGGATACCGCTCTAACTTGTTGTATAGG
>CAZIUY010000167.1:0-1736 GCA_964542625.1 uncultured Muribaculaceae bacterium
AGAGAATAATGAGTTTATTTCTCTATTTATTACTTCAAAACACTCTCTTATAATCTGTTGATATTCTATACTTAAATATCCCTGTTTTGCTTTTAAAAAGTCCTCTAGAGAATCAATAGATTCTTTTAGATTACTTCTTGTATTATTTAAATTCATAACTACTTTTAAAGCTAAATCATAGTCGATTGTCTCTTGAATTAATATATTTGGTTCTTTTAGACTTAATACGAGACGTTTCATATGTAATTCTTCTAATTCATCTTTTGATAAAACACTTATAAATATTTTAACTAAATTTCTAGTAAGCAAGTCAAATGTATAGTCAATAATGGTACCACTACGATTTAATTCTCGAGAGAGATTATCGATATATATAATTAAGTCTTTAGATGACCATACTTTAGATAAAGGACTAATTATTTCATCACTAAGTGATGAAATAATTGATTCTAAAACTTTATTCTCGACTTGTTTTAATTCATCTAAGTGTTTGTAAAACTTTTTATTTTCACAAGATTTTTGATAATCTGTAAGATTTTTCAACTAAAACCACCTACTTCTTTTTGATTCCTTGAGAGAATGTTTGATAATCTTTACCTTTACTTTGAAGTAATTCTGTCAATATTTTTTTATCACTCTTTAACTTCTCTAATAATTTTTTTTGTTCTTCAGATAATTCTTCGCTCATATAATCACCCTTTTCTAATTAATTTGTTCTAATTTAGTATTTATGACATTTAACATATCATCGATAGGAATATCAATCGTATTTATTCTTCCAGTAGCCTCGAATGTAGCATCAAATTTTTCTAACTCCACTTCTAAGAATCCTTTAATATATAATAAATCTTCTTTCGTCGTACTTGTATCGATAGCACTATTTAATAATCCTGTAATTCTATCAGTCGGGAAGTATAAATCCCTTATGGTTTGATCTGTTGGATTATTATATCCAGCTCGGTTATTTTCGTGTAAGACGAGTGTTTCTTCTACTATACTTAAATCACCTGTATTTTGATATTCAGAGATTAAGTTATCGATTTTTATGCTTTCATTTTGGGCAATGTTCGATTTACTTAAGCGGACTAATGGAACGTTAAATTCGAGACTTGCTTTATAAGCATTTTCTTTTAACTCTGGAGACATTTCATCGAATACGACTACATAGTCAGGTTGGATATTAGCGTACTCTCCAGAACCTGTTAAATCTGTTCTTTCTAGATTAAATTCATTATGTGCGTGTCTCGTGTTATCGGAAATATCAGAGCCAGGTAAATATGTTAATGGTCTCGAACACGTTATAACATAACCATCATTGCTGGTATAAATATCATATGGACTCATCATATTAATTTGTTCATCAGAGAAGTTACTAAATCCTATAACAATACCATTACCACTGACACTTGCCATACCCATGTTGGTATTAGATATTAAAGAGCAGCAAATACCATGGTTAGAAGTTCTTTCTGATAAGTTCCAAGAATCATTATAATTATCGTTAATCATCGGCATTCCACCATAGTCTGTTTCCGTACTCTGAATGAGCATCGAAAAGTCTCCAGTTGGTTCGTATACAGGTATTTGCTTGCCATCGTATTCGACATAACCTGTAATATTATCGGGAGTAAATAATATATCTTTTATACTTCTCGTATAAGATTTTTTGATTTCATTAGTAATACTTAAAACTTCATCCATATTATAAGAAGATGATAAGTTATTATATAGTTCCC
>CAZIUY010000168.1:0-1648 GCA_964542625.1 uncultured Muribaculaceae bacterium
TTCATAATCCATGGCTTGTCTTTAAAAAACTTGCAAAATATGAATTAATATGGCAAAATATAGGGCATTGAAAGGAATGATATATATGGATAGTGAGGAAAAAAAAGAGCTAAGAAGAAAAAAATATGAGCTCGAGATGGAAATATTATATCTCCATAGCAGGCAAGTACAACTAGAATATTATTTATGGAATGAGCATTCAGACGATAGTGCTTGGGAAGTATACCGTGCTGTGGAAGATATAATATCAATGAAATTAGAAGAGTTGAAAAAGTATACACAAGAGTTGAAAAAATATACACAGTCCCATTTACAGGAGGATTTGATGGAGCCCGACCTTCAAAAAAAATTAGAATATTATTATCAAAAGTATGGACAGCCAAAACAAGTAATCAATTGGGAATATTATTTAGGAATTGATACTAATAGAAATCAGAATGAAGAATATTTGCATTGGGCACGTAAAAACATTTTAAAGAAAGATGATGGTACATATAGCTATCTAGAAGCATATTCAGAACCTGAAATGAAGACAGAAATCCTTATAGATGCAAGTGCATTTGTGTTTACCAACGACTTAACCATAAATGCTTTTTTATGGCAGTGCCAGTACTTACTACCATATACACGATTAAGAGTTGGTTGGTTTAATAAAGAGTTTTATGGTTGGCATGAAATCAAATCATTAAAAGATATAGAAAGCCTAAAATGTTATTATCCATCGGGAGGTGTTTCAGACTTTAATATCCCATTAGATACTTTTTCAGAAGATGCCGATAAGAAAGTTATATTAACTGAAGCACATAAAAATAGTCGCCTAGTTTATGCTAAAATGCCAGAAAGACCATTTGATGCAATATGGCTAGTTTATGGTGGATATGAAATTCATCCTAAAGGTGGAACAGTTAAAGAAATACCTTATAAGATGATCGAAGATATGGAAGAGAAATACACAGATGTACTAAAGGAAAGAGACCAAGAGGAGTGCCAATATCGTCTTTAGGAAGTACCATTTTTGTTTAGGTAAGTCTATGTTTGCAAGTCAAACATAGACTTTATTTAATTGGTATTTAAGTTTTAAATTGTGATAAAACTTCTTTTGTTGATATTTTTTACGAAGATAGTATAATTATAGATAGGGAGTCTATATGAAAAAGAAAAAGATAAAGATAATTCTTCTAATATTAATTGTTTTAATTTTAATTACTATTATATATACGTTACTAAATTTCTCTAATCATAATATCAGTAGTGTGCAAATAAAATATTCATATGATTATGGTGTATCACTAGTAGAACGGACGAACATAGTAGATATTTTAGAAATTGATTTAAATGAAGAAGAATTAGAAAGCATAAACGAAATATTAAAAAATAATAAATTTACTAAAATCGATGACTTAGATCTTGTTATCTTAGATTCTTATGAAGTTACTATCAATCGAGATTATAAAATATCTTTTGGTAATGATTCAGGTTATATCTATTATACTAAAGGAAGTACTTCTTATATATCGGAAGTGCCTAAAGAATTTTGTGATTTTATCATCGATATAGTCGATAGAGAATTAGATAAAAATAAACAAGAATATACATCAAATAGTGTCAAAATAACTTCTAGTGAGGATGAAAAGAGCATCATATTAAT
>CAZIUY010000169.1:0-1643 GCA_964542625.1 uncultured Muribaculaceae bacterium
ATTAGGAATCGGTTTTATCGTCGATAGTAGTATTAAAGATTTAAAGTTAGATACGAGTATGTTCGATAATAGGAATACTCTTCTAAAGACTATGGTTAGTAGTGATGAAGACTTTTATCAGAATATTGATGTCGATAATTTTAAGTATAGTAAAGATGGATATATAAATTATTATACTTATTCATTTACGAGTAAGGGTCACTATTTACTTATGACATCTAGCTTTGGTGGTAATATTACTATAAATGGCGTCGAAAATATGATAGAAAGTGATTATAAAGAAATTAATCCTAAAGATAAAGTCGAAGTTACTTATTCTATTACGAGTGATTATGAAGAAAGTGATGTATGTATCTATCTACTAGATTTAGATAAATATACTACGGCGATGGAAAGTTTAAGTAAAGAAGTATTACTTGCTAAAACTAATATAGATAATCATATTTTAGAAGGTAGTATCGAATTAGAAGAAAGTGGTTATCTCTTTACTTCTATCGAATATGAAGAAGGTATGAAAGTTTATGTCGATGGTAATATCATAGAGCCAGATATTATACTAGGTGCCCTCATCGGAATACCTTTAGATAGTGGGTATCACAAAATAATAATCGACTATGTTCCTAAGGGTTTAGTATTAGGGAGTGTTATATCTATCGTGAGCATTTTAGGAAGTATAGTCTATTTACAAATTAGAAAGAATCATCTATAATTATTGATAGGTGGTGGCTTTATGAAGTTAAGTATAATCATTCCAGCATATAATGAAGAGGGAAATATCGATGCTATTTATAGTAATATCAAATCTCTTTTTGCAGATATCAATTATGAAGTAATATTCATCGATGACGGTTCGTTTGATAAAACATTGAAAGTATTAGAAGCGACATATAAGAAAGATCCTGACCATGTGCGAGTAATAAGCTTTAGTAGAAATTTTGGTAAAGACGCGGCTATATATGCAGGGCTCGAATATGCAAGTGGAGAATATACTGCTATAATCGATGCCGATATGGAACAAAATCCTAGTTATTTACTCAAGATGATGGCATTTTTAGATAAGAATCCAGAGTATGATCAAGTTGCCATGACTATCAAGAAACGTAAATCAGGTAGCTTTATAAAAAGATTTGGAGCAAAGATGTTCTATAAGTTAATTAATGTACTATCGGATATCGAGTTTTCAAATGATGCCAGTGATTTTAGAATGTTTAGGGCAAACGTAAGAGATGCTCTCATGTCTATGCCTGAGAAGAATAGATTCTCTAAGGGTATATTTAATTGGGTAGGATTTAATACTAAGTTAATGGAATATGATGTTGGTATGCGAACTAAGGGTAAGACGAAGTTTAATTTTAAAAAGTCTTTAACTTATGCCTTAGATGGTATTATTGGATTTTCGACTAGACCACTTAGGTTTTCGACTATCATGGGAGTGGTTTCAGCTTTAGCTGGATTCATCTATCTAATATATATTATCATCAAGACTTTGATTGTCGGCATCGAGACACCTGGATTTGCCACTATTGCGTGCTTGATTCTCTTGATCGGTGGTATACAATTAATATGTATAGGCATTCTAGGAGAGTATATTGCCAAGATGTTCTTAGAGACTAAATCGAGACCAATATATATTGCGAAAGAAA
>CAZIUY010000170.1:0-1629 GCA_964542625.1 uncultured Muribaculaceae bacterium
TTTTAAAATATATTTCTGTTTGTTCATCGATGGTATCTAACCCAGAAACTGAATCTTTATCGCCCTCATATAAATTTTTTCCAATATTAATTAAGGTAGATTTGTTAGTATAACATTCATCTTCATCGAAGTTATATTCATCATTTTTATATAATCCTATCAACTGTAAATCGATCGATTTACTAACCCCCATATGTGTACTATAATCTAAAGTAATATTTTTACCTAAATATGAATCTACATCGGCTTTATCACTCGCAGTAAGACTAGATTTATCTATATAAATGTCTGTTGGATAAAAGTTTTCTGGACAAATAATATAGTTACCGTCATCATCAGGGAAATTAGTTCCTTTAGCAATTTCAGGTAAAGTATCATTGGACGCGGGATAAAGTGCCATATATCCAGTCAAAGTATCATTTACAAATTCAGGAATTTGACCAAGGGCGACAACTGCATATTGATAGGTCGTAAGCTCGACGTGAGGAATGCTTTTTATTTCTTCTTGCATTTCATCTAGTTCTTCTTTAGTCCAGTTATAATTTTCATCATCGGGGATTTTTAGAGCAAAGAAACCTGTGAATGTCTTATTAAAGACATCTTTTTTAATATAATTATTAAGAGTTGCCCTATAAGTTAATAAAAATATCATGAGTAAAGTCATTATCGTTAAAAAGATAATATTATATAGCGTCATCTTATTTCTAAGTTGTAGTTTATTAGATATTTTAAGTAAACTTTTCATGGCTTTACCTCGATGAGATTATGATTCTCGATTCTTAATTTTACATCAGCATACTTTTCTAAAGATTTACTGTGACTTACGACTATGACACATTTTCCTTTATTGGCTAAGTCTCTTAGTATCATCAAAATTTTATCTTCATTTTCAGGGTCTAGCGATCCAGTTGGCTCATCGGCAAGTATTACTTTGGGGTCATTTACTAATGCCCTTGCAATAGCGACTCTTTGCTGTTCTCCACCACTTAATTCTTTTGGATAATGGTTTATTCTATCATCTAAGTCTACTTGTTTAAGTAACTTTTCTGCTAGATTATATCTTTCTTTATCATTCATTTTAGAATCAGTATAAGTTGGTAAGATGACATTTTCATAAGACTTCATATAGGGATTCAAATAATATGACTGAAAGATAAAGCCTATTTCTTTATTTCTGACTTCAGCCTTTTCATCTTCACTTAGTTTAGAGACATCTTTACCATTTAAGAAAATAGTACCCTCATCTATCTCTAATAGTAGTCCTAATAACTGTATTAGTGTACTCTTACCTGAGCCAGATTTACCATTAATATAATAAAGAGTATTACCCTTAAATTTATAATTAATATTCTTTAGAACTTCAATTTGTTTATTTTTCTTTTTATAAGTTTTACTTAACATTTTTAATTCTATCATTATAATGCCTTTCTAATTACATAATAACACATACAAAAGGGAATAACAACTTTGATTTTATATAATTATTATCATATCTTTATGGATAAATGATTATTCTCTAATACTCTTTTTTATAGGAGAAAATCTCTCATAGATAGTAATAAATAAAATATACTTTAATCATTATAACCTAGCAATATGCTGCTCCTGCACCTCCTGTTACCTTGATTA
>CAZIUY010000171.1:0-1619 GCA_964542625.1 uncultured Muribaculaceae bacterium
TACTTAAAAGATAATTAGTATTACCTTCTTCTAGAGATTTCTTTAAAAAAGATTCTACTCCCTCATTATAAGTAACATCCCCTACACTCTTCGTAAGTCCTTCGTCAGTCATATCTGAATTAGTTAATCGTAGGGCAAATAAAAAGGCATCGAATAAAGTTCTACAAAATAGTTCATTATGAAATGCTAACTTATACTTGAGCATTTCTATAATTTTCGAGTTAATAAGCTTTTCTGTTACTTTACACTTTCTTAAAATAAGTGGACTAGGTAGTGATGAATTAGTAAGTGTTCCATCGAAGTCAAATATATAAATATGCTCCATAACTTAAGAAAACCTCCTTTTCTAATTTTATTCTATAAGTATGTTTTTCGTGAAAAAAAACCAAAACCATACTATAAGTATCGCTTTCAACAGAGATATAATAAAGCAAAATTTGAAAAAAAACAACTACTATCTAAAGTTATTAGAGGCAGCTATAAGTCAATAGACAAAATTATAAATTTATGATAAGATAACATATCTTTAAGAAAGGAGTATCACTATGAAAATTAAAGAACTTACTATTCAAGCATTTACAGAGTATGTTAAGAATAGTCCTCTAAAAAATTATATGCAATCTGTAGAGTATGCCCGTTTTATGGGTGAAAATAAATATAATTATGATTATATTGGCTTAGTCGATGAAAACAATACGATTCTTGCCGCATCTCTTATTCTTTGGAAAAAGATTTCCTTTAATATACGCTATGGATATGCTCCTAAAGGATTCTTATTAAACTACTATGATGAAGTATTATTGAAGACTTTTACTGATAAATTAAAAGAATATTATGCTAAAAAGAATATGGCCTTTATTAAGATAAATCCTGAAATTGTCGTCGGAGAAATAGATAATAAAACTTATGTCTTTAAGGAAAATCCCAATAATCGATTAAAAGTAGATATCCAAAGATTTGGATATATAAAACTAAAAGATAATCTCTATTTTGAATCTATCAATCCTCGTTTTAATGCTTATATAGATTTAAAAAACTCTCATCTAAAAGATTATGCGAAATCCACGAGAAATAAAGTTAGAAATTCTCAAAGAAAAGGTTTATATTTAGAAGTATGTACAGAAGAAAATTTAGAAGATTTTATAAAACTATCTAAAGATAATAATCTTTCTTATTATAAGACATTATTTAATCTTTTTAAAGATAATATCGAACTTCTCTTAGTAAAAGTAGATTATGAAAAGTATATTAAAAATAGTCAATTATTATATGAAAGTGAATTAGATAAAAATAACCTCTATAATGAGATACTTCATCGAAGTCATAAAGAAGCAGACTTAAATAAAAAGATGGCTAGTGATTCTCGTTTGTGTATCATCAAGGGGGAAATTATAGACGCAACAGAAGGACTACGTTCTAATAAGACTTCGATAGTCGCAGGGGCAATCATCATGAAGTATGATAATAGAGTACATATTATCAAAAGTCACTTCGATAGAAATTTTGCTAATCTCAATGCTAATTATTTTCTATATGATGCTATCATAAATAATTATAAGAGTACTCATGAGTTTTTAGATTTAGGTGGTATAAGTGGAGACTTTAAAAGTACGAGTCCA
>CAZIUY010000172.1:0-1609 GCA_964542625.1 uncultured Muribaculaceae bacterium
ATCACTCATCTTCTTAGGAATCAATTTAGTACTCATCAATATTATTTCTGGGGCTTCATCTATTACTAAATCAAAGTTATTAATACTATCATCTAGTGCTTTTATAATCTTAGCAATATCAGGGAATGAATGATTCTCCATAGATACTTCAAAAGCACTAAATAACTTATCGATAGTTTCAAACTGTAGTTCTATTGGCTTTTGAATTATCGTATAAGCAGAACTATTATAGTGATATGTATTTAAAATATTTCGATATTTACCCTTTAATTTAGTAATAGTCTCTCTATTACGTTCTTCCGACATAGTTAAATTCTTTATCTCCTCTAATAAATAATTAGCTTTAGTTTTGACATGATAGATAGATAATTCTACCTTAGCTAAAGTTGGTTCTATTTCATGATACTTATGATTAGAAAATAAATCTTCTACCTCTATTAAATTATCAGTTAGATTAGGTATATCGATATTCTTTATTTCATCGAAACGTCTCTTCCATTCAGTATACTTATTTTCTATTTCTTTAGAATTTATCATACTCTCTACTTTAGATAATTCACTTAGAATATTAGCATTTAAGATGAGATTCTTTTCTCTTTCTAAAGTATCGAGAATATTACCATATCTTTTTTTATTATGTTTACTAATTAAAATGATGACAACAATTATGATAGCGATACCGAGTAAAATATAGGTAAGACACAAAAGTTTAATACTATTACTCATATAATCACTATTCCTTTACTATAATAAAATTATAATATAATTTGTTAGTTTATGCAAGAACAAGCACGTACACTAAAAAATTCTTTACAAACTTACTCTTTGTATGTATAATACTTGTAGCATTTATGGCAGTTTTTGTTTTCTTTTCTATTATGTGTTCGTACTCGTTTTAAGTAACTTACTGCCAAAGCGAACAATTTACGAACTCCCATTAGAAAAGAGATAAATAATCGTTATTAATTGCAAATTTAAAGGGAAGGAGGATAAATTATGTCAAGATATACAGGTCCAGCTTATAAGAAATCGAGAAGACTTGGTTTTTCTACACTAGAAACTGGTAAAGAGCTTTCTAAAAGACCTTATGCACCAGGACAACATGGTGTAGACAGAAAGAAAAAACTAAGTGAATATGGTATACAGATGCAAGAGAAACAAAAGATGAGATTGATGTATGGTCTAACTGAAAAACAATTTAAGAGAACTTTTGAAAAAGCATCTAAGATGCCAGGTATTGCTGGTGAGAATCTATTCAAGTTATTAGAAAGTAGATTAGATAATATCGTCTATAGAATGGGTCTTGCTACTACGAGACGTGCTTCTAGACAATTAGTCAATCATGGACACATTTTAGTTAATGGTGAAAAAGTAGATATTCCATCATATAGTGTTAAACCAGGAAGTACGATAAGTGTAAAAGAAAGTTCCTTAGAACATCCTGCTATTAAATTATCTTTAGAAGCAAATATTGCTCGTCCATCATATGTTACATTTGATGATAAAAAGATGACTGGTACATACGTAAGATATCCAGAAAGAAGCGAATTAACTGCAGAAATTAATGAATCTATGATAGTAGAGTTCTATAATAGATAAAAACCCAAAA
>CAZIUY010000173.1:0-1588 GCA_964542625.1 uncultured Muribaculaceae bacterium
AAAAAGTTTTAATCGCGTGGTACTTTTTGCTTTAAAAAATACTAGGCATCTGTTATAATAGAGTGTAAAAAGTGGAGGGTGTAATAAATGTTAAAAAGAGATTTGTTTGAGTATAAAAATAATTTAATAGAAGGTTTTGGATATAGTGAAGATATGGCGGAAAACTTAGCCATTATGGCAGAGAGCTTTTCTACTATATATGGCGATTTAGCATATGATGCTATCGCTAATTGCAAGTTCGTCCAAGCAAAAAGGAGTACTAAGGCACCGATTATGACCGTGGGAACTGTCTTAGAAGATGAAGGTGTTCTAAATGATGAGGTCAAAGAAGAATGTAAAGATTTACGAGTATTAGTTAGTAAGTATCAATCTAAACCTATAATAAATAAGACGCAAGATGGTTATAAAATACAAAATATTAAAAAGGTAATAGGATTAAGTGCTAACTTTAATTGGGATAATCCAGATTCATTAGGGCATATTGCTTCTGAAATAGATAGACTAATAGGTTCTACTAATGGATATATGATTGATGGCAATACTTTAGAAAAAAAGGAAGGGTTAATATCTTCTACAGGAGTCTTAAGTGGTTCGCGAGATGTAAAATGTAACACTACATCTAGACTCGGTAAAGGTTTAGAAAGAGGCATCAATGATTATACTGCACAAAAATTGATAATTTCTGAATATGGGATGGAGTATACTCCGATTTCATTCGCTTATGAACGCCTAATCGCTGGTTATATGCTCGACCACTTAGGGCTCGAGGATACGATTCGTTCGTCTAGAATTACTAAAGATACAAGCCAGTTAGAGAGTGTTATAAGTACGACATATCCAGGTGGATATAATCAACTTTTAAGTGATATCGATAACCTATATGACTTAGAAATTAAGCGAAATAATGTCATTGGTGATGCATCTAAGACAGTCGATATCGACGATGAAATGTCACGTGTATATGCCGAGGTTGCCGAGAAGATTAATAAGATGGAAGTTAACTTAGTAAAAGATGAGAAGTCAAAAGTCATATGAACTATGAGACTATAGATTGGACTTGTGATGCTTCACTGTTTATAGAATACTTGAAATCTATCAGTGAGGATGATTTTAGAGATTTCTCTAAAAAAATTACTCCTGGAGAATTTACGATATTAGGTGTAAGACTTCCCATATTAAAGAGTATTGCTAAAGATATTTCTAAGTATGACTATCGAACATTCTTAGAAATAGATACTCAAGATATCTTCGAAGTAAAAGTTTTAAAAGGGTATGTTATCGGTAGTATTAAAGACATTCAATTATATAAGAAATACTTTCATGAGTTTTTACCCTCCATAGATAATTGGGCTATATGTGATACCTTTATCGCTGCATCGAAGATTATTAAAAAATATCCAAATGATTTTTTAGATGAAGTAAGACAGTTATTAAATACTAGTGATGTATATTATAATCGTGTTGCATTAGTCATCTTAAGAGATTATTTTGCTAATAGTATTTATATCGATGAAGTATTTTCTTTAATAGAAAATTATAAACCTCATGAATACTATGCTAATATGGCACTTGCTTGGCTCTTATCAGA
>CAZIUY010000174.1:0-1580 GCA_964542625.1 uncultured Muribaculaceae bacterium
TCTTTCTTTAGGAATTTTTCTAAAAGACTGGTAGTTACTAGTATTAAGATAGGTGTAAAGGGTATTAGAGATTTGCTACTTATATACAGTGTTCCATTTAAACAATAGTTAAATACTGGGAATATACCGATTAAAGCTAAGACGATTCCTAAGAATCTTTCATTTTTCTTTTTGCTAGTTAAATAATAAACGATACTTACGATACTAATAGCATATACTCCTGGAGAATAAGATGAATATAATAAGTTTTTGAAATTAAGACTAGGTGTAAATAATTTAGATAAAGCAATACTTCCTGTCATACTTCTTCCATTTAATAAACAGTATAGTGTCGGTAATAGTAATATACCTGCTAGAAGAACTGCTATTATAAACGGTATAGAAAATTTTAACATATCTTTACAAAAAGTCTTTAATTTAACTTTATTGTTTTCTAAATATCTATAGATACCGAATATAAATAAAGCAATTAAGCCTCCGACACTATAGTAATAACTAGTATAAATCATAAGGGTACAAGCAACGACTAAAGTAATACCATCATGATTATCGAAGTATTTATCGACTCCAAACATACCTAGAATCATAAAAGGAATGTAATTGACGAACATGATATGTCTATGAGAATGAAATAATATCGGTGCTGCACACATGAGTATTAAACCTCCGATAAAGCTCGAAAGTTCACTAAATTTTCTCGATTTCAGGTATAAATACATCATGAATCCACTCATGATGGCAATAATACAAGATACTACGATAATGTAGGTTAACATGGAGACATTCGGTAATAAATATGATATTAAGATAATTGGTGAAAGTAATCCATAATAAGATAAGTAATAGATATTGATTCCTCCACTTAAATTTAAACAAAAGTCTGGTAAAAGATCATGTGTCTTATAAAATAGTGTCCTAAAGTATTCTGGTATAAAATAGTGTTGTCCTTGAAAGTCTAATGTCGAACCATATATATGACCATCTTTAACTAATAAAAAATATATACATAGAAAAAAAATAATATATATAATTAAAGTAATTATATTCTTTTTTATATTACTTTTATTCATAGCATCAACTCCACATACTTTCTTTAAAATAAATTAATAATCTTAGGTAAGAATATGATGAGTCCTATTATAGAAGAACCTATGGCCATGACTAAGACTCCCCCTGCGGCTAAGTCTTTCGTTTCTCCTGCTAACTTATTTTGATTGGGACTTATTAAATTGATGGCATACTCTATCGAAGTATTAAATACTTCAGCACTAATTACGGACATAATACATAAGATCAAGATACACCACTCTATTAAACTTATATTTAAAATAATACCCATTATTATAACTAGAATCATCATCAATATATGTATTTTCATATTAAATTCAGATTTTAGTGATAATAATATACCCTTCCCAGCATAATAAAAACTCATTAAAAACTTCTTCATAAATAGCCTCTTTATAAATAAATTATTATTCAATTTGGTGCCTCCGGCCGGACTTGAACCGGCACGATATTGCTATCACTGGATTTTGAGTCCAGCGCGTCTACCAATTTCACCACGGAGGCAAATCTAT
>CAZIUY010000175.1:0-1569 GCA_964542625.1 uncultured Muribaculaceae bacterium
GGCTAACAAACGTACAAGCGGACTACCGCGACTTTATAATAACCTATTCCCTACTTATAATTTTAATTTAAAACTATTAATTTTACTAGTCTTTTTTATCTTACAGTAACCCCTTTATCTTTGAATACGAAAGCATATGTATAAATTGTCTTTACCCCTTTACTCATAAAGTCTTTATAATACTCTTTATCTTGTATTTGTTTTAATGCTAATTTAGCGACTCTTATAGGATCATCATCTGTTACCTTTAACTCTAAGATGATTGCTAATGATTTATCTTTCTTTTCTATCGCTATATCATAGCGACCATTCCCTGACTCCCTATTAGAAGTTATAATATATTCTTCATTGAATACATCTTGTAATGTACCTAATATATAACCGTGATAGAATAGTTCGTGAGCAGTATCAAAATATGAAGTTGCTACTAACTTATTATTGATAGTCTCCTCTATTGCTTTAATATCATTATTTATTAAAGCATCTCTTAACTCTCCTACACTTGTTAAATTTATATTTTTACTTTTCATATAATCGAGTGCATATCCACTTATTATGTCCCTTGCTTCTTCATTTGGTAACACTCCATAACACATATTATGTCTATCAATTCCACTTTTAAGTGTTACATAACCTGCAACTAAAAGAAAGCTCATGAGTATATCTATACTACCATTATTTAAGTCATAATAAGTAATATGAGGATTATATTTGAATTCTATTGCATTTCCAATTAATAAATTATCAAAACATTCTCTAATATCTGAATCTGATTCCATAATTATCTTTCTGATAATTTCATTTGCAGATGTATTTACCCAATAATTATCTAATACTTCATTCTTAGCATAATTTATAATACTCCAAGGATTATAGATGTGTGTTCCTCCAAAATTATACCCATCATACATTTCTTTGACACTTTTATTTAGTTTTAAATCATAATATTCTAATAATTCTTTGGTTTCTTCTTCTGTGAATCCAAAGTATTCCCCATAACCATCTGTTGTTATGTCATAAATTTTTAGATTATTCAAATCACTAAATAATGATTCTTTACTTACTCTTAAAACTCCTGTTAATACTCCAAAGTTTAGACACTTATTACCCTTTAATGCACTAGATAATAATGGTTTCATAATTTCCATGCAATCCTTATAAAATCCATTTATATATGCACTTTGTATTGGTGCATCATATTCATCGATTAAGATGATGACTGTTTTTTTATGATAATTATATAGCCATTTAGATAAGTATGCTAAAAAATTACTATAATCTTCTAATTCTTCTTCACCTAAGATATATCGTTCATATGTTTTTAAATCTAAACCTACTAGACTTTCCTTTAAATGGGAATATTTCTGTAAAATATTAGAAAATAGTACTTTTAATTGACTCAAAAATGCCTTTTGTGTAGTTTTACTTAGCCCCTTAAAGTCCATAGTAATAACTGGATATTTGTTTATCTCTTTATAGTATTTACTCTTAGAAATATATAAATCTTTAAATAGAGGTTTAGATTTATAATCGATATTAAAGAAATAATCTAACATCGAAATAAATAAT
>CAZIUY010000176.1:0-1559 GCA_964542625.1 uncultured Muribaculaceae bacterium
TAGGGTGTGATAAAGTGAAAAACTTTTTTATAAATTTATGGGCTAAGATTTGTGAATTATATGGTTATTATTCTAGTTTTATTCATAGTATATTCCCAGATCAATTAGGTGACTTAGTCGAATATCTCTTGGATATAGTCGTCGCTTGTTTGATAATTAAATTGGTCGCAGACGCTGCTTTTAAGACAAAATCAAACGAGAATTAATTTAGAATTATTTTAGTTATCTTGATACCTTTTACTTTTAAAATAGACTTTACTTCAGGGTCATCTATTCTCTCTAGGTATTTATTTGTGAATCGTTCTATCGAAGAAGGAGTAATAGAATCCATTAAGGAGTAACAATACTCATAAGAACATATTTCTTTAACAAACTGGAACTTAAGATTTTCAGTTTTTTTAATTATATTAAGAGTAGTAACATCATCAAAAGAGATACTATATGGTGTACTTGTAAATATTAAAGAAATACTCGTAATCATCGATAAAAGAATAGCTCTTTTCATTAAAACCACCATAATTATTTTATATAAGTTCTCATGTTTTATAGTGGAAAAAATTGCTAATTAAATATACATTTAAAGATATAAGATAATATTATACCAACACATAGTAAGATAATTGCTATTACAAGTTCTTCTATGGTCATGATATATAAGATGAGGTACTTTATAAGAGAAAAGATAGAAAATAATATGAGGGCAATGATGATGACGAGAGTTTGCGTACGATAATTTTTAAATAAATAAGACATTAGTTTAGAAATTATTATTACACCTAGGATCATTCCTATTCCAAAAGGAATTAAAACCATTATACTCTGGTACTTAAAGGGGTCTGCAAGAGATGAAATTATTAGGTTATAATAGCCTACTAGTAAAAGTAATGCAGAACCACTTATACCTGGTATGATAGTAGCACTTGCATCTAATATCCCACATATAATAAGAGATATAAAATTATATAAGAAATTACCCGTTGGGATATTAGATGTCTTAAAAGAAAATATACTAAATAATTCTAAGATTGATAATACTAAGATACCCAGTAATATCATCTTAGGTGTCAAATCTTTATTATTAACTTCCTTAAATAATGGTATTATTCCTGGTATCATTAGACCAATGAATAATGATACTGTATATATAAAATTAGTATCTAAAAAATACTTAATTACCCTACTTCCTAGTATGATAGCAATAAGTATTCCCAAGAATATATTGATGAAGAATAAGAAATCTTCTTTTAAGTGTTTAATACTACTTAGAGAAGAAATAATACGTTCATAGTATCCTAAACAAATGGCTAAGACAGAACCTGATACACCTGGCATAATTTTACCAAGACCAATAATAAAGCCTGAAAAGAATATTTTAAGTTTATCCATATCTACCCCTTCATACGGTTAATTATATTTTCTTGTTAATTTAAAAAGACTAGTTTTTAAAGTATTCTAAGAATTAAAGATATGAAAAACATAAATAGCACTAGAAAAACTCATAATATATAAATTATATTAATTAAAAAGAAGTACTTAAAAGCCAAACTAGTACTTCTTTT
>CAZIUY010000177.1:0-1547 GCA_964542625.1 uncultured Muribaculaceae bacterium
GTAAATCGGTTAGCAGAATCTTTTTCTCCAGCTCCAATCTACGGAGCAAAAACATGAGCTTCACCCTAGTAAATTGTCTTTATAACTCCATTAATTGTAACATAACCATTCTTTTTATATTCTTTTTCCTAATCTGAAGTTAAATAGATTTTATTTGAATCATCATCAACATAATAATATCCATTAGTTATATCTAATGAAGTGCCATCCCATCCATTAATAGCTTCATTACCATAGGTATCAAGATACATAATTACAGGATGAATAATGAATTGCGTAGAACTATACTCACATTTTAATATGCCGATAGTAGTATCTTCAAATATAAAACTAGTTGCGGGCTTAAGATATTTATACCCATCTTTCATTTCTACTTGTAAACTATCACTACTTAAAGAAATTATACCAGTATTTACAGTATTTCCGGTGTAATCATTTCCTTTATAAGTAAAAATAATGTTATTACTATAAAACGAAGGGTTTATACCCGAAGATGTATATTTAATATAAGAAGGTATATCACTAATATCAACATCATCAAAAGAAAACGCAGAATCGAAACCATATACTACATCAATAGGATAAAGAGCATAAATCATAGTTGTTCTATCATTTATTTTATCATTAATTCTTGTAGAAACTTTTACATATCTCTATAGAGCATTTCCCTAAGAACTTGCGGTTATGCTGCCACTACCAGTTACCACTACCTAATCTACATCATCGTTATTTAAAATAACTCCTGTTGGATACCATTTATAGGTAATGCTATAATTTGTATTATTATTAATTAATTCTCCATCTTTATATACATAGCATTTTAAATTCATGCCTTTTTGCCAACTACTATTATAATACTATAAACCCTAAAAACCACTTAACTTATTACTATTACTATCACATGGCCGCACAGTTGCAACATATGTAGTACCATTAGTTCCCTAATCTCCATCTTTCACAAATAATATTTCTTTAGTAAAAGTATAAACTTTTTCATCTATTGTTATTATTTTTACTGTAAAAGTATTATTATTATAATTTACCTTATACTTATACTTTATATTATAATGCAAAACGTTACTTATGTCAACCCAAATATCCTCCATCATTGAGTTTTTAGGGCAATACCCATCACCGCTTGTAGTAGGTTTAGAAGTAGGGATTTCATCCCCATCTGGCCCCAACCATTCTATACGGTAAGAGCTTCCATACCCTTCTTTCCAAGCTAACTCTACTTGTATAGTACGTTCTTTTTCTGAGTCTTCTATTGTTATATCGCCGTTAGCATCATATCTAAAAGTATCTTCCCCAATATAAGTAATAGTTACATCATCTTCTGACTCACTATTAAAAATAGTATGTTCAATAGTACCTACTATACTAGTATGTTCATAATTATAAACTTCACAATAAAATATCACAGAAGTATAAGTTAAATAATTTTGTACTTCTATAGAATTTACTTCCTTGCCTTCTGATATTTCATTATAACTGCCATCTGGATAAGAAACATACCAATTTCCTATAAGTTCTTCATCTGTATTATC
>CAZIUY010000178.1:0-1543 GCA_964542625.1 uncultured Muribaculaceae bacterium
ATCTAATTTCTTTTTTCTAGTTTTCTTCTTTCTAATGGTTTATGTTTATTTGTATTATCGACGCTATTTTTATTTATCATAGGTAATTCAAAATTATCTTTTACTTTAGGTATTTCTATATCTTTTTTATCATCTACCTCTTTATTATTTATATTATTATCTATTAGAGGAATAGTATCGTCTTGACTATTCATAATAGTAGGTATTTTATCTTTTGATTTAATTTCATCTTTATCTGTAGCATCTTCATGAGGGACTTCTTTAAGTGCTTCTTTTGGACTCTTGACATTATCGATTTTACCTCTAAGAATATATAAATTAAATATCTTAACTATATCGACGATGATAATGAGAAGTGCTGGGATAAATACGACCATGAACCATCCCATCTTCGTTGCTAAGAAGAACTGTAATTGACCGAGCTGAGGAACTCTACCTACTACTTTACCAATTAAGTTGTTTTGTGTTACATAACTGCCATCTGGAGTACTATTATTATCCCCTTTGGTAGTTAATTGATATTCACCATTTTCATTTTTAGAAATTGCAACTACTCTGTGTGTAACATTGACACCATAATTTATATCCCAAGTCGAGATAAATGTTACAATATCACCAACTTTAATATCACTAATATCACAATCGACCGCGACGACGACATCGTACACACTAACATTAGGTTCCATACTAGGACTTATTATCGTATATAGACCAAATGGAGCGGTATAACTCATCCCTTTTTTACTATAAGAATCAGATTGCACTTTGAAAAAAAACATCATGCCACCGATTATTATCAACATAATTAAAATGATGGTACATACTGCCGATAAAAATTTCGTTACTAGCTTATATAAATAAGTTCGTTTGATAATTTTACATACCTCATCTATGCGGTGAAAAAATTCTTGACTTTTACCCTTTTTATTCATTATCATTCACCATATTAAGTATATATTAAGTCGAAGAAAAATACAAGATTAAAATAAAGAAAAACCAAAAGTTGTCGTTTTGGTTTATTAGCTTATGACGATCGATTGTGTAATTTCAATATGAGCAGAAAAATTCTTAGATTGATTCGCATTTTGGGTAATACCCAAATCGACAAATTCTAAAGACATTTGATAAGTATTGGATTCATTAGGCTCTAGTTCTATATTTTGCACTAAATATTGTTCTTTTACATTACTATCAGTAAAGTCCAATACTGACTCATTATTCCCTCTTTTTGCCCTTATCAGTAATTGACCCATACCATCTTCACTCGAAAAATCATTTACATCCGCAACTACCTTTAAAGTATATCTTACTTTAGCAGTAGCATTAGGATTAGTTATAGTAACGATAGTACTAGCACTACTTCCTGGTAGGGCATCTAATAATGTCAAATTATCACTTGCTTCATACGTAACACCCTCTATAGTAATTGCTTCGATTGTAATACTTTCCTGCCCACCAGGTGTTCTAACACTTGCTGTTAGATATGCAAAAGATGCACCAATTAAGGCTACCAAAATAGTCAATATACACAAAACTAGTATAA
>CAZIUY010000179.1:0-1501 GCA_964542625.1 uncultured Muribaculaceae bacterium
TCTAACATACTTTGAATTCATTACTATGTAGTCATAATATTAGTAGTAGATGCTATTAAATAGTTTTTATCTTCATTCTCGCTATAGAGAACTCTCATACTATCGGCATCCATGATAGCAACAGAGCTATAAGCAAAAATGTTTGGTATAAAAAGAACGAAGCTCATTATACTTAATATAATCCAATTCATTTTCATCACTAATAAAATATATGTTAGAAAATATTTTCTAACACTCTTAATATTTTTATTCCAAAAAAACTGAACATTACACTTTTTTTGGAATTAAAACTTAATAGTAGAAATTAGCTCTTTAATATAATCTTCTGTAAAATAATCTAATTTAGTAAATTCGATGATATATAACTTATCTGAATCTATAATATTTACCGATACAGTATCGTATTCTGTTTCAATGAGATAGCCAGTATAATCTCCATTTATCTCTTTATAATTCCCTTCTGCTAATAAAGTGTTCGCTAGATAATAAGCAATGTAATTATCTTTCATTCTTTTGATACTTGTAAATATTGTATATTCCTCTTCTTTTAAATTTGATAAGTATTTTATTAACTCAAAATCACTATTAAATTCATGTGACCCCATAAAAGATGTTATATCTTTTCCTTTTATATTGGGTTTACTTACTCCCATTACACTAGCATCTTTTAATCCTTCAATATAAGTAACATATTCTGTGAATTTTATAGCGGCTTTTAATTCATTATTTTCATCATATAAACCGTATATTTTAGTTTTATCGGTATCATCTGATATTTCTTTGAAGTTTTCAAAATCGTTTTGAATCATAATATTGTCTACTTGAAAGTAATCGTCATCATCTGTTTTCTTACTCGATATAGTTAAAGATTCTAGAATATTGATATTAGGTATTTTAAAGTCTTCGATACTATACTTTTTTACTGTATATATCTTATATACAAGTAATATCCCTATGATTCCTATGATACCTATAAGTATTATCATACAATGCCTTTTCATGCCCTTTGACATAAATATCCACTCTCTTCTATTTAACATTTTATCAAAGAATGATAGACTTCTACAATATTTCACATTTAGTTTTACGTAAATATAAAAGGAACTATCGAAATGATTAACTATTTAATTTTTCGATAGTCCTCTAATTCAAACCTTATTCCTAAGACTCCATAATTCTCTTGTTCTTCTAATGGATATATATCATTAAAAATATGTATCAATTCTTCTTTAGTCATATCACTTCTAGTTAAAAGTTTCATGTCATGATCATTAATCAAATCGCTAATATTATCATATCTTAATAAGCCAATTACTTTTACTGTTATAAATTCATCTAAATTATCGATTAAATGAAATTCGATGATGTCATTAATCTTAATTTTAGAACGCTTTTCATCATTCAATCTTATTTCGATTCTCTTGGTACCAACCTTTATATAGTCATAATATTCTCTTTGTAATTTCATACTAAATATATTACTAGCTACAGGTTCAATATG